>DWUW01000031.1 GCA_019120525.1 Candidatus Eisenbergiella stercorigallinarum
ACGTGAATGCCACGACAGGAATCAAGGGAGTAGGAGACCTGTTTGGCAAAGCGGTACGCGGCAAGGTGACCGGAGAATCTGCCATTAAGCCGGAATATACCGGAGATGGGATTCTGGTGCTGGAGCCCACGTACCGTCACATTATTCTTGTGGATTTAAAGGACTGGAACGGCAGCATTGTCCTTGACGACGGCCTCTTCCTCGCCTGCGAATCCACGCTGAAGCAGAAGGCAGTCATGCGTTCCAATCTTTCCTCTGCTGTCGCGGGAGGGGAAGGGCTGTTTAATCTTGGTGTTACCGGCAATGGCGTTCTGTGTCTGGAATCCGCCTCCCCGCGCGAAGAGCTGATTGAGATTACGCTTCAGAATGATGTGCTGAAAATTGATGGAAACATGGCTGTCGCCTGGAGCGGCACGCTGGACTTCACCGTAGAACGTTCCGGCAAATCCCTGATCGGATCGGCGGCGTCCGGCGAGGGGCTGGTCAACGTTTACCGCGGAACCGGAAAGGTTCTTCTTGCGCCGGTATCCCGTGGCGTGGGCTGATTGATCCCGGCTTTCAAAACCGCATACCTGCTGCCTCTGGCGGCACCACCTGGCAGGGAATCAGAATGACAGGCTTCTTTCAGGATGATAGTCTCCACTGCTCTGGCCGTATGGAATATATGGCGGCAATCGTTGGAATTTTTCTGACACGGAAAAAGTAAGGCCCTGTCTAATGGAGGTATTGCAATGAAGATAGAAATCGGAAAAGATTTTCCGCAGTATTTCAGACCATCATATCCGGAAGAATTTGAACTGTTTTCACACTTTGAAGTGACTGCGGGAATCCCAACAGTTCTGTTTGCGATTACCACATGGAAAGAAAACGGGAAACCGAATGTCTGTTTTCATTCCTGGAGCTGTTTTCACGGGGATAAAACAGCTTTTTTCGCCGTGATGGGAAATCTGTACCAGCACACTCATACCTGCGCCAATATCAAAAGAGAAAAATGTTTTTGCATCAATTTTCTCCCCATAAGCTGCTATGACAGGCTGGTAGATACTATCAGGAATAACGATATGGAAACAGACGAATTTGCGGCAGGTCATTTTACCCTTTCCAATGCGAAAACCATTCACGCGCCAGTCATACGGGAGGCCTTTATCAATATGGAATGCACCCTGAAGGAAATGCAGGATTTAAGCGGCGCGGGAATAACGGTTATGGTCACAGGCCGGGTGCAGCACATTTCTGTGGAAGAAAAATATGCGCAGGGCTATGAACAGCGGTATGGGAAAGAGGGCTTTATGATGTTAATTCCGGCGCCGCAGGACCTTGTTACCGGGGAACCAAATCAGTCTGCGATTGCTACTGTAAATATCGAGAAATACGATTGAAAATTCCAGATATGAGGAAGTCAGCCATAGATTTATGTTTTTCTAAACCTCTTGGCTAAAATACGATGCATTTTGGACTGACACGAAAAAACGCTTTCCGGGCAATCGTCGGGACGATTTGAGGGATTTAACTATGCGGTCGTCTGTGAGAAGATTGACAGAAGGTATCCTTCCAAAAGGAAATGGCTGGATTATGGGGCCCTTATCTGCGCGGTCATCTGTATCCTGCTGCATCCGATCAGCATATCCTTTTGGGGAATTGCTGAGATCATTACGACATTTCTTGCAATCTATGGAATGCTGATGGTAAGAAAGCAGACAGGCAACGCATGGGGATGTGTATTTGCTTTTTGCTTCATCTGGAATGCCATTTAAGCTATGGCATAGACAGTGTTCCTTGTACATAGCCGGTGTATCATGGAGACAGGGCAATTATGGTTGAGATATTAAAGATAAAACAAGTAAATGATGCGCTTGCCGAAATGGCTGCCCTGTTTCGGGCGGAACTGCGTTCATATAAAGGAATCGTATCAAAGCCCAATATCGAAGCCGGACGTGAGGAAATGGAAGAGTATCTTTCCGCCAGGTTCCCTGTGTTTGCAGCTCTTGTAGATGACGAATACGCAGGTTATGTGGTTTGCCGCGTTGACAGTGAGGTCGTCTGGGTGGAGTCCATCTTTGTCAAAGAGGAATACCGCCGCCAGGGCGTTGCCGCTGTTCTGCACAGCAAGGCAGAGGAAATCGCCGCTTCCTATGGCGAGGATACGGTTTATAACTATGTTCACCCCAACAACCACCGTATGATAGAATTCCTGCGAAAGCGAGGTTATACGGTATTAAATCTGATTGAGATCCGCAAGCCGTACCAGGGCGAAACGCTGACACAGAAAATTACGGTTGGCGAACATGAATTTGATTATTAAGAGAAATGGACGGTATGACAGAAGGACGCTGTCCCCGGACGGGGGGAGCAGGGCTGGCGGCCCGTCACCCCTTCAAAGGATCCAGCCTTCCGATCATCCGGTAATACACGACGATGAGCAGGCTGGTGGCGCCGATCCATGCCAGCGGGGAAGCGAGGCAGATACCGATATAGCCTAAAATCATGGAAAGGCCCATGGTGCCGCAGATGCGCATGACGAGCTCGATGATGCACGCGGCGAAGGGGACGGCCCCGTTTCCCATGCTCTGAATGGAGGAACGGTATACGGTGAGCAGTCCCAGGATCAGATAGAAGGGAGAGACCGCAATGAGGTAGCCGTTGCTGTATCCGATGATGGCCTGTGTGGGCTGGTCCACGAAAAGGGGGACGAACAGGCTGCAGCACAGCAGGATAAAGACGCACATGATCAGATTGGTGGTTTCCGTCTGGATCAGGCTTGCGCGTACGCCCTGCCGGATCCTGCCATATTGTCCGGCGCCGAAATTCTGGGCCACATAGCTGGAAATGGCGACGCCGAAGGCCTGGTCGACCAGGACGGAAAGCTGGTCGATCTTGGTCGCGGCGGTATAGCCTGCGATGGCGTCCGCGCCAAGGGCGTTGACGCCGGCCTGCATGGCGAGCTGGCCGATGCACATGACGGACATCTGGAAGCCCATGGGAAAACCCGTTTTCAGATGGATCCGTGCGCTGCGGACAAAATCCTGCAGGTCTGAAGCGTTCACACGCATCACCGGGAATTTTTTCCAGCCTGCCAGGATGCAGAAAACAGCGGAAAGCAGCTGGGAGAGGACAGTGGCCCATGCCGCGCCTGCCACGCCCATTCCCAGGGGAAGGATGAACGCGAAGTCCAGAACGATATTCAGCAGGGAGGAGAGGATCAGGAAAAGCAGCGGCGTCCTGCTGTCTCCCAGCGCCCGGAAGATGTTGGAGATCAGATTATAGAAAATGGTGGCTCCCGTTCCGAGAAGCACGGCAAACATATAGTCATAGGCCATGTCATAGATGCTGTCCGGCGTCTGCATCCAGTGGAGGATGGGATGGGCGAGCAGGCAGCAGACGGCGGTGATGAGCACCGTGAAGATGGCGGAAAGGATGAAAGAGACGGCAATGCTCTGGCGCATGGCCTTTTCATCCCCTGCCCCGCACCGCTGCCCGAGGCAGATGCCGAAGCCGCTGGTGATCCCCTGGATGAAGCAGAGGACGAGATAGATGATGATGGTGGTGGAGCCGACCGCGGCGAGCGCGTTGGAACCCAGCGTGCGCCCCACGATCATGGTATCCGCCAGCGTGTAGAACAGCTGGAACAGATTCCCGCCGATGACGGGTAGGGTGAATTTCAGAAGCGTGGGGAACGGGCGTCCCTTTGTTAAGTCCTGCGCCATGATTGCAATACTCCTTTTCCTGTGTTAAACTGATCCGGGCTTATGCAAAAGGAGGAACGATATGAACAGGACCGTAGTTGTCGATGAAAATCTCCGTGAGCTCCGCGCGCATGGTACGGCATCCTTTCCCTTTGAGGTGAACCATGATGAGCCGATGCGTTTTCAGGAGCGCTACATCCGATGCCACTGGCATGACGAGCTGGAGCTCTCCCTGCTTCTGGAGGGCAGGGCGGTTTATCAGGTGAACGGCGTATCCTATGAAAATGAAGCGGGACAGGGAATGGTGGTCAATACGGATATTCCCCATATGCTTGTCCCGGCAGGGACAGTGTCCCCGAAGCTTTTGACGATCATAGTACATCCGTCCATTCTCTACGGCACGCTCGGAACCGCGGTAGACCTGAATGTCATACGTCCCTATCTGCGTTCCCGCCTTCTGGCAGGGATCCGTCTGGATCCTTCCGTTTCCTGGCAGAAGGAGGTCCTGGGATCCATGCGCCGCATAGATGAACTTTATACGGCGCAATCCTTTGCATTCGAACTGAAAATAAAAAGCCTTTTGTGTGATATTTTTTATGGGATCATTCTGAACCTGAGGGAACAGGTGAAGCCGGAAGGCGGCTACAGCGCGGAGGAACTCCAGAGACTGAAGCGCCTGCTGGACTATCTGCATGCGAATTATACAAGGCCGCTGTCCTTATCGGAACTCGCGTCCTGTATCCATGTGACGCGGGAAAGCTGCTGCCGCTTCTTCCGGAAAATGACAGGAAAAACCGTTTCCCAGTATCTTGAGGATTACAGAGTGGCACAGAGCATCCGGCTGCTGCGGACAGAAAATCTCCCCATCGCCCAGATCGCGGATATGGCCGGCTTCAGCAACGCCAGCCGTTTCGCTGCCGCCTTCCGCGCCAGAATGGGCTGTGCCCCGGCTGTATATCGGAGGGCGGCTGTGTATGACTGCATGGCGCCGGATCCTTTTCCGTATCCGGATCCACCCTTTCGTTCAGAACCCTGACCATTATAGAAGGGATAGCTGCGGTTTTCCATCCATATATTGCATTGTTTGATACAGATATTGACAAAGGGAGCGTTGCCTATTCTGACAGCTGCTCCCATTCTTCCATTTTTACCAGAAGCTCTTCTTCGATCTCAGCCTTTTCCTTTGACAGCTCCTGCAGCCTGGCCACATTGGTGCAGACCTCGGGAAGGGCCATTTCCTGATCGATCTCGGCGCTCCGGCCTTCCAGGGCCGCGATGCGCTCTTCACAGCGTTTCAGCGCGTTTTCCTTTTTCCGCTGGGCAGCCTGGGCTTCCTTCTGGCTTTTCCAGTCCTGTTTCACAGCGCTTTCGGAAGCGGCGGAATCTGCCGGGCGGGCGGCGGAAGCGGAAAAGGAAGCAAAACCTGCGGCCGAGCCTCTTCCCGCGGCAGGCTTTCCGGCCGCGGCCTGCGTTTTCCCGGAAAATGCCTGCCCCATCGCGCCCTCCGCGGCGGCCTGCGTAAGCTGTGTCTTCTTTTCCAGATAATAATCATAATTTCCCGGATAACCGGTGAGCGCGCCGCCCTCCAGCTCCAGGATGCGGCTGGCGGTGCGGTTGATGAAGTAACGGTCATGGGAAACGTAGAGGACGGTGCCCGTATAATTGTTCAGCGCGTCCTCCAGAATTTCCTTGCTGGTGATATCCAGATGGTTGGTGGGCTCGTCCAGGATCAGGAAGTTGGCCTCGGAGAGCATCAGCTTTGCCAGAGACACCCGTCCCCGTTCCCCGCCGGAGAGCATTTTGATCTGCTTGAACACGTCCTCCCCGGTGAACAGGAAGGCGGCCAGCACATTGCGGATCTCCGTATTCGTGAGCGCCGGATAATCGTCCGAGATTTCTTCAAAAATGGTTTTATCCGGATGGAGTACATGGTGTTCCTGGTCGTAGTAGCCGATCTGAACCTTGCTTCCGATGCGGATTTCTCCGGCGTCTGCGTCCACCAGACCGTTGATGATTTTTAAAATCGTGGTTTTGCCCGTTCCGTTATCTCCGATGACGGCCACATGCTCGCCGCGTTTTAAGAAGAAGGAAAGGCCGGAAAAAAGCTCCTGTCCGTCAAAGGCTTTGGCCAGGCCTTCCACGCTCAGCACATCGTTTCCGCTCTCAATGCGGGGCTTTAACTGGATGTGCATGTCGTCACGCACCTCTGTGGGCTTTTCCAGCACCTCCATTTTCTGGAGCATCTTCTCCCGGCTTTCCGCGCGGCGGATGGATTTCTCCCGGTTGAAGGAGCGCAGCTTTTCGATAACGGCCTCCTGATGCTTAATTTCCTGCTGCTGGTTCAGATAAGCGTGCATCTGGGCGGAGCGGATCTGCTCTTTTTTTACGGCGTAGTCGGAATAGCTTCCGGAAAAGACGCTGGCCTTTCCGCCGTCCAGCTCGATGATCTTCGTGGCGATCTTATCCAGGAAATAGCGGTCATGGGAAACGATGAGCACCGCGCCCCTGTAGTTCGAAAGCCAGGTTTCCAGCCAGGCGATGGAATTCATGTCCAGGTGGTTGGTGGGCTCGTCCAGGATGATCAGATCCGGGCGGGTGAGAAGCAGACGGCCCAGGGCAACACGGGTTTTCTGGCCGCCGGAAAGGGTGGAAACCTGCTTGGAGAATTCTTCCTCCGTAAAGCCGAGTCCTTTCAGCACGCCGGTCACCTCGCTGCGGCAGCTGTAGCCGTCCATCTGCTCAAAGCGGTGGGTGAGCCGGGTGTATTTGTCCATCAGGGTATCCAGGTCCGCGCCGGAGGCCTGCTTCATCTGAAACTCGCAGGAGCGGATCTCCTCTTCCAGAAGGAGCACTTCCTTTTTCGCCTCGAGCACCTCGTCGTAGATGGTCTTATCGCCCTCCGCCTGGGCGTTCTGGGGCAGATAGCCGAAGCGGATGTCTTTTCCCCAGACGACGATCCCTTCGTCCGCCTCCAGTTCCCCGGTGAGGATCCGCAGCAGCGTAGTCTTTCCCGCTCCGTTGATGCCGACAATGGCGGCTTTTTCGTGATCTTCTATATGAAAAGAGCAGTTTTTGAAAATCTGCTTTTCGTGGAAGGCTTTTCCCACGTTCTGGCAGGATAAAATCATGGTGTGTCCCGTCCTTTCGTACCTGTTCGTACCGGCGTCTGCGCCGGTTTTGTCCAGAACCAGTTTAACGGGAAGCGGGAAGGATGTCAATGGCTCCCGGCATTGACATATTTTTAACGGGTGGCTATAATGGGAAAGGAATCCAGAACAGTGACTTGACGGGAGACTTGAAACAGTGGAAAAAGAAATATCTCAGGCAGTGATCGGCCGCCTGCCCCGGTACTTCCGGTTCCTGGGAGAGCTGAAGGACCAGGGGGTGGAACGGATTTCTTCGCAGGAGCTGAGCGGGCTGATGCATGTGACGGCGTCGCAGATCAGACAGGATTTCAACCATTTCGGCGGATTCGGCCAGCAGGGATACGGCTATAATGTGGAATATCTTTATACGGCGATCGGAAGCATCCTTGGGCTTGACAGGAAGCATCACCTGATCATCATCGGCGCGGGGAATCTGGGACAGGCGCTGGCCAATTACATGAATTTTGAGCGAAGGGGCTTCCTTTTTACCGGTATCTTCGATATCAACGCAGCGCTGCACGGCAAGCGGATCCGCGGCATCCAGGTGCGGCCCATGGAAGAAATGCAGGATTTTATAAAGGAGAACGATATTGACATCGCGGTCCTTACCATACCTAAGGACGGCGCGGTCGCGACGGCGGAGAAGCTGGTGGAGGCCGGCATTAAGGCGATCTGGAATTTCGCCCATGTGGACCTGGATGTCCCGGACGATGTGCAGGTGGAGAACGTACATCTTTCCGACAGCCTGTTCCGCCTGTCCTATATGGCCAACCGGTATGAGAAGCAGAAAAAAGCGGCGGCGCCGCGGGATGGCAGATAGGCTTTCCCCGGCAAAAGGCGCCGGACAGAAGGGCAGGATGAGGGCTGAAAATGCGTCGGGGAATCTTTCCGGGCGCTTTTTTGCACGATAAGCCAGACAAGCGGCCGTCGTGCTTGCCCAGGTGAGGAAGAGCGGATGAGAGAGAAAAAGGGAAAAGAAAAACAGCTGGAATACCTGGTCACGGCAGCGGAGATGAAGGCGTGCGACCGCTATACCACGGAAGGCTTCGGCATGCCTTCCCTTGTGCTGATGGAGCGTGCCGCGCTCGCCTGCGCGCAGGAGATCCTTTCAGAGAAAGGACGCCGGGGAAAACGGACGCTGATCGCGGCGGGCTGCGGCAATAACGGCGGGGACGGGCTCGCTGTTGGCAGGCTTTTGATGCAGGAAGGGTTTCCCGTGGACTTCTGGCTCATCGGGGAGCGAGGCCGCTGTTCCCCTGAGACGGAAAAACAGCTGGAAATCCTGGAAAAATACGGCTGCGCCGTTTGGGATCACAGGCCGGAACGGGAGTATGACATTATTGTGGACGCCATCTTCGGCATCGGGCTAAAAAGGCCGCTGGAAGGGATTTTCGCCGAGGCCGTGGCATATGTGAACGGAAGCGGGGCCTTTGTGCTGAGCGTGGATATTCCCTCCGGCGTCGGGGCGGATACGGGAAGGCTCTTAGGCTGCGCGGTCCGGGCGGACGTGACGGTCACCTTTGCCTTCTTAAAGCGGGGGCTTCTATTGTATCCCGGCGCTTCCTGCGCCGGAAGGGTCAGGCTGGCGCAGATCGGCATCACGGAGGAAAGCTTTCAGGGAAAGCTTCCGGCGGCCTTTACCTTCCGCAGGGGCGCGCCGCTGCCTCTTCCGGAAAGGGATCCGAACGGGAACAAGGGAACCTTCGGAAAGGTCCTGCTGGCGGCGGGAAGCCCGGGCATGGCGGGAGCGGCGGTGCTTTCCGCCCGCGCCGTGCTGGGCGCGGGAGCGGGCATGGTACGGGTGCTCTGCGGGGAGGAAAACCGGAGCATCCTGCAGGCAGCTGCGCCGGAGGCCATGCTTGCCCTGTACGGCGAAGCGGCCGGGCCGGACGGGGCCGGGTATGGCAGGACGCCTTCCGACGCCTTCCGGGACGCGCGGGGATGGGCGGACGTGGTCGCCGCAGGCTGCGGGCTGGGCCGTTCCAGGGAGGCGCAGGAGCTGATCCGGCTGATCCTGACGGAAACGGAAAAGCCCCTTGTGCTGGACGCGGACGGGATCAATATCCTGGCGGCGGACCGGGCGCTTCTGGATCACGTCTGCCGGATGCGGGAAGCGGGCGGCGCCCCGCTCATCCTGACGCCTCATCCGGGAGAGCTGGGAAGGCTGGCGCAGACGGATATGGAAACGCTGCTTTCCGATCCGGTTTCCGTATGCACGGAGTGGGCGGGCCGGCTGAATGCCGTCGTGCTGTGCAAAACGGCGGCCACCGTGGCGGCGGATCCGCAGGGGCGCGTCTATATCAATCACAGCGGCAACAGCGGGATGGCGACTGCGGGAAGCGGGGACGTGCTGACCGGCATCATCGCCGGCCTGCTGGCGCAGGGCATGGAACCCTTTGAAGCCGCCTGTTTGGGCGTATATCTTCACGGCCTTGCGGGAGACGCGGCCGCCGCCCGGGATGGCGAATATGCCGTCACCGCCGGAAGGCTTCTGGAGGCGCTGGGGCCGGTGATGAAAGAGGCGGAAGAGGCGCCGCCAGCCGGCAGATCCGCAGCCTCAGGGCGCGGTTATGGGCGCTGACGCCCGGAAAGTCAGAAATTGAGGAAAACAGAGATGAGAAACGAAATGAAATATGAAAGAATCTGGGCCGAGGTGGATCTGGACGCCATCCGGCAGAATGCGGACAGCCTGCTGAGAAGGGTGGGATCCGGCACAAAGCTGATCGCTGTGGTGAAAATGGACGGTTATGGGCACGGAGCGGTTCCCATCGCCCACGAGCTGGAGGACAGGAAGGAAGTGTACGGCTTTGCCGTCGCGACGGTGGAGGAGGCGCTCATCCTGCGCGGAAGCGGGATCCGCAAGCCGGTTCTGGTACTTGGCTATACCTTCCCGGATACCTATGAGAAGCTTGCCAGAGAGGAGATCCGCCCCGCGGTGTTCCGGGAGGATATGCTTCCCGCACTTTCCGAGGCGGCGGCCGTAAGCGGGCGTCCGTTCCCGGTCCATATCAAGGTAGATACCGGGATGAACCGCATCGGGATCCGGCCGGACGATGCCGGCCTTGCTTTTGTAAAAAAATGCATGGAAACGCCGGGGCTTGAGATCGAGGGGATCTTCACCCATTTCGCCAGGGCGGACGAGGCGGACAAAACCTCCGCGAATGCCCAGCTTTCCGCCTTCCTTTCTTTCTGCGGCAGGGTGGAAAAGGAGCTGGGGCTGCGCATCCCTATGCGGCACTGCGCCAACAGCGCGGGAATCGTGGAAATGCCCCAGGCGGGGCTGGACGCGGTGCGCGCGGGCATCATCCTCTACGGGCTCTGGCCTTCGGACGAGGTGAGGCGGGATATCGTTTCCCTGAAGCCGGCCCTTTCCCTCTACAGCCGGATCATCTTCCTCAAGGAGGTGAAGAAGGGAGAGCAGATCAGCTACGGCGGGACCTTTACGGCGCAGGAAAACATGCGTGTGGCGACGATTCCGGCAGGCTATGGGGATGGCTATCCCAGAAGCCTTTCCGGAAAGGGCTATGTGCTGATTTCGGGAAAACGCGCCCCGATCCTGGGCCGCGTCTGCATGGATCAGTTCATGGTGGATGTGACGCAGATCGAAGAGGCGCGGGAAAACGATCTGGTGACGCTGATCGGGACCGACGGGGAGGAGAGCATATCCATGGAGCTGTTAGGGGATCTTTCCGGGCGTTTTAACTATGAGCTTGCCTGCTGCCTGAACCGCCGGGTACCCCGGGTGTATAAGAAAGGCGGGCAGACCGTCTATACACGGGACAATTTCCGCGATTTTTCATAAAAACACAATAAAAATAAAAAGTCAATCTTCTGCATACCTTTCGGAAACGGTGCAATACTAATGCTATCATTTCCAAAAAGGAGCGTGAAAAGATTGCGTCGCGGAGATATTTATTATGCGGATTTAAGGCCGGTGGTGGGTTCGGAGCAGGGAGGCGTGCGCCCGGTGCTGATCGTGCAGAACGATGTGGGAAACAGGCACAGTCCCACGGTGATCTGTGCTGCCATCACCTCCAGGACCAATAAAACGAAGCTTCCCACCCATATCGAGCTTCATGCCGGCCAGTACGATATCGTAAAGGATTCGGTCATCCTGCTGGAGCAGCTTCGCACGATAGATAAAACCCGCCTGAAGGACAAGGTCTGTCATCTGGACGCCCCTGTGATGGACCGTGTCAACGAAGCTCTTAAGGTCAGCCTGGAGCTGATTACATAAGAGCGGCGGGATAAAGCGGTTTCTTGACGTTTTACCGGACGGATGATATATTATAACATGGTTCTGTCCTGCCGGGACAGCGCGCGGCTTTCACGCCGGGCAGGATGGGACGGAAAGAACGACGGAGAAAAAGGAGAACGTTATGTCAGGACATTCAAAATTTGCCAATATCAAGCATAAGAAGGAAAAGAACGACGCGGCGAAGGGAAAGATCTTTACCATCCTGGGAAGAGAGATCGCCGTTGCCGTAAAGGAGGGCGGCCCTGACCCGAACAACAATTTCAAGCTGGCCAGGTAATTGCCAAGGCCAAATCCAACAACATGCCCAACGATACCATCGAGCGCGGCATCAAGAAGGCGGCCGGGGATGTGGGCAACGTCAACTATGAATACGTGACCTACGAGGGCTACGGCCCCAGCGGAATCGCCATCATCGTGGACGCGCTGACCGATAATAAGAACCGGACGGCGGCCAACGTGAGAAGCGCCTTCACCAAGGGAAACGGGAACATCGGAACCCCCGGCTGCGTATCCTTCATGTTCGACAAGAAGGGACAGATCATCATCGATAAGGAAGAGTATGAAGCGGATGCGGACGAGCTGATGATGACGGCGCTGGACGCGGGCGCGGAGGATTTCTCCGAAGAAGAGGACAGCTATGAGATCCTCACCGATCCGGACGGGCTGGAAGAGGTGAAGAAGGCGCTGGAGGACGCGGGAATCCCGCTGGCGAGCGCGGAAGTGACCATGATCCCGCAGAATTACGTGGACCTGACCGATGAGACGGCCATCAAGAACCTGCAGAAGACCCTGGATCTTCTGGACGACGATGATGACGTGCAGGCGGTCTACCACAACTGGAACGAGTGAGGAACGGCCGGATGACGTAACGCCTTCCGGCGCTGCTTCAGGAAGCCGCGGGACGGGGACATACATAACAGAGGGAAAACGGAAGATGAAAAAACCATACGAAAAGGAAACCATATGCATTCAGTCCGGCTGGAAGCCGAAGAACGGGGAGCCGCGCGTGCTTCCCATTTACCAGAGCACGACCTTTAAATACGAAACCTCCGAGCAGATGGGCAGGCTGTTCGATCTGGAGGAGGAAGGCTATTTCTATACCAGGCTGCAGAATCCCACCAACGACTGCGTGGCACAGAAGATCTGCGAGCTGGAGGGCGGCGTGGCGGCCATGCTCACATCCTCCGGACAGGCGGCCAACCATTACGCCGTGTTCAACATCTGTGAGGCGGGAGACCATGTGGTGCTTTCCTCCACCGTTTACGGCGGTACCTTCAACCTGGTCGTCAATACCATGAAGAAGATGGGGATCTCCTGCAGCATCGTGGATCCGGACTCCGATTATGATACGCTCTGCGCGGCCTTTCAGGAGAATACGAAGTGCGTGCTCGCGGAGACCATCGCCAACCCCGCGCTGGTGGTCCTGGACATTGAGAAGTTCGCGAAGGCGGCCCATGCGCACCAGGTCCCTCTGATCGTGGACAATACCTTTGCCACGCCCATCAACTGCAATCCCTTTAAGTGGGGAGCGGATATCGTGACCCATTCCACCACCAAATATATGGACGGCCATGCCATGTGCGTGGGCGGGGCCATCGTGGATTCCGGCAATTTTGACTGGAGCCTGTATCCGGAGAAGTTTCCGGGGCTGTGCACGCCGGACGAGTCCTATCACGGCATCGTTTATACGGAAAAATTCGGGAAGAAGGCGTATATCACCAAGGCGACCTCCCAGCTCATGCGGGATCTTGGCTCCATCCAGTCGCCCATGAACGCCTTCCTGTTGAACATCGGACTGGAAACCCTGCATCTGCGGATGCCCAGGCACTGTGAAAACGCCCTGAAGGTGGCGCAGTATCTGGAAAACCATGAAAAGGTGGCCTGGGTGAATTATCCGGGCTTAAAGAGCAGCAAATATTATGGGCTGGCCCGGAAATACATGCCGAACGGTACCTGCGGCGTGATCTCCTTCGGGTTAAAGGGCGGAAGAAGCGCGGCGGAGAGCCTGATGGATAAGCTGGAGCTTGCCGCCATCGTGACCCATGTGGCGGACGCCAGGACCTGCGTGCTGCATCCGGCGAGCCATACCCACAGGCAGATGAACGACGAGCAGCTGAAGGAAGCCGGCGTGAATCCGGATCTGATCCGTTTCTCCGTAGGGCTGGAAAACGCGGACGACATCATTGCGGATCTGGAACAGGCGCTTTTTAGCGTCTGATCCCCGGAAGGGGAAGGGCCTGTCCGACGAAAAAGAGGTTTGGCGGGAAACAACGGGGTGAGGGTGAGGATGAGATTTCGTAGGGGATGTGTAAGTTATCTGTTGTGGGCGCTGTACGGGCTGACAGTCTGTGCGGCGCTTACCCTGCAGGTTAGGGACGTATGCCGTTTGCCCGGACAGGAAGGGGAGGACTGGTACCTCTTGCTGGCGGCAGGCTGCGTCCTTTTTCTGTTTTTCCTTCTGTTCCTTCCGGGCAGGCTCCTGGCCGGAAGAAATGGGAAACGGGAAGAAAAGAAAGAGCATCCGGGCAAAAGGAAGAAGCGCCGCTTCGGCTATATGGATGCGGCGTATCTGCTTTTTGCCGCGGCGGCCTGCCTGGCACTGCGCCTTTGGGGGACGGAAACGTCCGGGTTCCTGCTGCCCCTGGCCGAATCGCTTGGCATCGCCCTGCTTTATCCGGCGCTGTGTTTCCTGGCGGGACGGATACCCGCTGTGACCGTAACCCTTGTCCTTGCTGTCCTTCCCGTTATCTGCGGGGAGAGGGGAGCCGGGGGCCGGCCAGGCATTCTGATAACGGGGGCGGCCGTCCTCCTGCTTTTTTCTTTCCTGTATCTGGAGGCGCTTTCCGGGCGGAAAAGGGGACTGGCAGCCTGGGCGGCGCTTTTCGGCCTGCCGGCAGGGGCGGCCGTGTTTCTGGATCCCGCTTTCTTTTCTTTCCTTCTGTTTGCGGTCTCGGCGTCTGTGCGGATCATCCTGAAAGAAGATCCGGGCTCTGAGGAAAAGAAAAGGCGCCGGAAACAGAGAGGCGGGACGCCGGCGCGTAAGGATCAGGCCGGGAGGCCGGGGGATGCGTCCCGCAGGGCATCCGGGATATGCGTCCTGCTTCTTTCTGCGGCGGCGGGGTGGGGGATCCTTTGCGCCCTTTCGCTTCGGATATCCGGGACAGCAGCGGCTGGAATGCCCGTGGAAGGATTTGATGCCGCAAGCCTGCTTTCCGGGCTCCTCCCGTTTTGGAGCGGCTTTTCGCCTGTCCCCGCAGCGGGGCTTCCGGCCGGTTTTTTCGCGGCCTGCTGCTGCGTCTTTTATATTTTCGGCTTTTTTGACCAGAGGGGAAACCGGGGCTGCGTATGGC
>DWUW01000296.1 GCA_019120525.1 Candidatus Eisenbergiella stercorigallinarum
ACCGATGGATTTAAAAGATGCCGCGCAGAGGATCACCACCTCCAGGAAACGTTCCATCCGCTTCGGCGACACACAGGAAGCCAGAAACAGGCCGAACAGAAGAGCCGCCAGCGCGGCGAAGGCGCTGTCGCTGTTCTGTGTTACCAGCGTCATGAATCCCAGGACACAGTACAGTCCTGAGAGCACCCGGGCCTTCGTCTTCCCTGAAACATAAAACACACACAGGCCGATAGGAAGCACAGTACAGACAAAGCTGGAGTACCAGGTAGCCTGGCCGATGGTGGACAGGAAACGCAGCCTGGTATCCGCATCCAGTCCCTGATAAAATCCGAAGGGATCAATGGAAAAGCGATGAAGGACTCCCACCGCAAAAGCTGCTCCGGAACCAAGCATGGCTCCCGCCAGGATCAGCTTTTTCCTTCTGAGCGGGAAAAAACGGGACATCAGGAAATAGGCCGCGATCATCAGAAGCTGGCTGCGAAGCCCCATGTTCCAGCCGCCCACGCCGGCCCAGGCGTCCTCCTTAAAATCGCTTCCGAAAAAAGAGATGATGTTGCAGAGAAGATAGGCCAGCACTCCCGCGTCCAGCCAGGATAGCGACAGCCCTTTTTCTCTGCGGGAAACTCTTCTCAGGATAACATACAGGATCCCCAGCGCCGCCCCGGGAACCAGAAACAGGGTAGAAACACCGGAAAAAAAGGAAAATTTATAAGCGCCGATATCCTGATACCGGTCGATCACATAGACGGGAAAAATGGCGAGCATCAAAAACGCCCAGCAGACGGCCAGAAATTCCGCGCAGTCCTTCACATTGCCGGAAAACCAGTCCAGCCCCCGCTCCTTTTTCTCTTCTTTTTCCTCTTCCGGTATTTCCCCCTCCTGCCTGGCAGAAAGCCCTTCCTTTATTTCCATGGGAATTCCTCCGTCCGAAATACCATCTTCTTTCCCGTCGCCGGATGCGTGAAATCCAGCCTGCAGGCACACAGGCACAGGGAACGGATCCCAAGGCTCCGCGAACAGGCCAGGCTCTGCCCGTTTCCATATCTCATATCGCCCAGCAGCGGAAGACCCGCATGGGAAAGCTGGACGCGGATCTGATGATGTCTTCCCGTGTGCAGGAGGACGGAAACACGTGCGACGCGCCCTGCCTGCGTTTCCTGCCGATCCGTGATCCACAGCCTAAGCTGCGCCCGTTTCGCCCCGGGCGTCCGTGCGTCAACCACCCGGGACAGATTCTGCCCCGGCTCTTTTTTCAAAAAATCCACAAGCTCGATCCCCTGTCCCGTTCCCGCGTCCGGATATCCCTCCGGGGATATGTGGGCCAACCTCTGCGGATCCTGTACATAAACCAACGCGCAGTATTCCTTTTCCATCCCGTTCCCCGCTGCCTGCCGGGAAAGCGAGGCCGCGGCCATCGGTGTTTTCGCGAACACAAGAAGCCCGGAAACCGGCTGGTCCAGCCTGTGGACCACTCCCAGATAGGGCGGCTTTCTTCTGTCGGGCGTATCCTTTTTTCCGGATGCAGCCAGATAATTCTTCAGTTCACTCACCATATCCGCCTCACCCGGACGGGCGCTCTGGACCGCCAGCCCTGCCGGTTTCAGGCAAACCAGGATCTGCGTGTCCTCCCAAAGGATCTGCGTTTTCATGATTTCCTCCGTTCCGGCCCGTCTCCGGCAGCCGTAGCGTCCCTCCTAAGCAGCTTCCGGTTCAGCCGTTCCGAAACAAAGAGCATGAGAAGCGTAAAGAACAGCAGGTACCAGGCGAACAGCCCGATCCCAAGCACAGACGAAAGCACTCCGAACAGGGGCGGCATAAGCGTTGTTCCCACATAGGCGCAGGCCATCTGAATGCCGATCACCGCCTGGGAATTTCCCCTTCCGAACCGCTCCGGCGTGGCATGGATGATGCAGGGATAGATCGGCGCGCAGCCCAGGCCGATCACGATCAGGCCGGCGAGCGGAATCTGGTCTGCCCGTGCCGGAAGGGCCACCAGCACGATCCCCAAAAGGGCGATCCCCGTTCCCAGGCGGATCATCTGCTTATCTCCCAGCCGGTCTGAGATAAAGCCGCAAAAAAAGCGTCCCACCGTAATCCCGATGCAGAACATGGAAGCAAAACGCGCCGCCACGGATGCCTCGATCCCGCGGAACTGTACCAGGTAGCTGCTGGCCCAGAGCATGGCCGTCTGCTCCAGCGCGCAATAGCAGAAAAATGAGATCAGGACCAGCCAGACGCCGTCCAGGCGCAGTACCTGCATAAGCGTCAGGGGCCTCGCGTTTTCCTCCGGTACACCGCTTTCTTCCCGCATGCCGCTTCCCTCTGCAGGCACGGCCTTTCCTGCCGGATCATCCGCGGCCGGCCTCTTTGTCCGCTGCACCTTTCTCCATACCGGAAGGCTGCAGATAAGAATCGCCGTCAGGCCCAGCTGAAGGAAAGATACCGTGCGATATCCATTCTGCCAGCCCAGTCCTGCCTGCAGGCTGTGGCTCATGATATAGGGGCTGATGATGGTTCCCAATCCCCAGAAGCAGTGCAGCCAGCTCATATCCCTGGAGGAGTAATAAAGGGCGACAAAATTGTTCAGGGCCGCGTCCACGGCTCCGGCCCCCAATCCATAGGGGACTGCCCACAGGCACAACATCCAGAATTTACCGGAAACGGAAAAACCGAACAGGGCGGCTGCCGTCATCAGCACGCTCACCGCCGTCACACGCCCTGCTCCGAACCTTCTCGTCAGCCGGTCTGAAAACAGGCTGGAAACAATGGTTCCCGCCGATATAATCATGGTGATCATCCCGGCTCCGGACACCGGAACGCCAAGCGCCTCATGCATGACAGGCCACGCGGATCCCAGCAGAGAATCCGGAAGCCCCAGGCTGATAAACGCGGCGTAAATGATCGCAAGCAGTAATGAATACATCTTCTGTCACCTCATATGCTAAGACTTGTTTTCATGGGAGATCCCGCTTCTATGAAACAGCAGGTTTTCCGAAAACAAGCTTATCATATGCCGGATAAAATGCAAGCGTATTTTTCATTCCCGTCCATCCCGTTCTTCATCCCTCATTCCACCCCGCGATCTTCGTCAGGACAATCTCCGGATATCCGTACAGGCTGGCCGGATAATCGCTCAGATCGCCCGTATTGGAGTCCACCAGATAGTCCACCGTCCTGCCCGATTCGTCCGTTACCAACGCGGAAACCACCACCGTATGTCCCCAGTCGCCATCCATTCCCATATGAAGCAGATCTCCCGGTTCGCCGTCATAATAGGGCGCATCCATTTCCGCCGCCAGGCCGTATCCGGTATTTTCCGACGCATAAGCCATGAATTCGTCCACACCGGTCCAGGAACTGGAACGCCCTCTGGCCCCGGGGACGTTTGATACCTCGTCCCAGTACCACTTCCACACCGCGTCCCCATAGATATCCATGGGGATCCCCCCGGCGTGAAGAACCTGTGAGGCATAATTCTGGCAGTTTCCGCCCCGGCTTCCATAATCCTCCCATTCACCGTTTCTATCCTGCACATATCTGCGCGCGTATCTCAGGGCCGCCTGCCTGTCATACGGCTCCTGCGCTTCCACTGCTTCCGCCTCCCGTTCCCGGTCCTCCTCCCGGTCTGAAAGCGCTTCTTCGGCATACTCCAGATATTCAGGAACAGCATCCGCATACTCCCGCGCCACATCCTCCGCATCCAGCCCGCCTTTCTCACTCCAAAGCATCAGCCAGACCGGATCAAAAGATATATGGCTTTCCAGTTTCCAGCTTCCGCTCTTTTCCCCCAGGACAAACTGATGCGGGCTTCCGTAACGCCTGGAATCCGTATCCGGATTCTGGCTGAAATTCTGTATACTGTCTTCCGACGCCCGGATATGTATGGTTCCATCTTCCTGCGGACTTATCTCGTCCAATGTAAGGACATAGCTCCAGGAAGCCAGTGTGTAATCCGCCTTCTGCATTTTTCTCAGGCTGATCTGAAGGCCCACGGCCTCCTGTGCCAGCTCTTCCTGTTCTTTATCCGCAAAGAGGCCGTCCATCCTGCGCGGTTCGAAATCCTCCAGAGAAGCAAAATAAATATTCATATAATCCAGAAGCAGCTTCTCCTGCTCCTGCGACAATACCTGGCCCGCTCCCGGCCCGTATTCCAGCTTTCCGCTCCCCCGCGCACGTTTCCCTGTATCTGTCCCGGCATCGGAAGCCATCTCCCCGGAGTTCCCCGTTTCCTCTTTCATGGAATCGGAAAGTGCTTCCGACGCGGCCTCTTTGCCCCCATCCTCCGCTTTGCAGCCAACAAAGCCCAAGGCACAGGCCAGACAGACCGCCGCCAGACTACGCCATTTTTTTCTTCTGTTGTTCATGTGGATCCTCATTTCCTTTTTCCGGCCGTTGTTTCAGGCCGGAAAGCATATTCTTACCAGACTGCGGCATAATACGCCCTTCGTCTTTCTACAGAAGATTATAGCAAAAAAACCGTTATGAAGTTGTAATTTTTTTGTGAATAAAATCCCGGCTTACCGCGCAAAGAACGGCTGCCCGCAGATCCTACCGCGGCAGCCGTTCTTTTCCTGATCCGTCTTTGTAAAATATTAACTGATATCTCTTTTCCTCATTATTTCTTTATCGAAACACAAGAACTCCTGCCAGGGCGGCAAGAATGATCACTATCGGAATACCCCATTTTTTTCTCAGCAATAAAAACACGCCGCAGATCCCAAGCAAAACGCAGACCGGCTGTACCTGTCCGCCATAAATATAACTGCTTTCCCCAATGGAAAGCATAGAGGTCATAATCAGCCCGATACAGACCGGTTTCAATCCATAGAGAGCATTCTGCATCCAGGATTGTTTTTTCCATTTTTCAAAACCTACAGAAAACAGAAAGGCTACCGAATAGCTTGGCAGGAGCGCGCCGAGATTTGCGCACACAGCTCCGGCAAAACCCGCTACGCGCATTCCTGCGAAGGTGGCACAGTTCAGGCCCAACGGCCCGGGAGTCATCTCCGCGATAGCGACAATATCCGCCACTTCCTGCGCATTCATCCAGCCGTGATCCAGCATTTCACTATTGATCAGCGGGATCATGGACATTCCGCCAAAGCTGGTAAATCCTATTTTTACAAAAGCCAGAAACAGACTGAATAGTTCCATTTCATTTTCCCCACCTTAAATTTCCACCGGTTTTCTTCAAAATACCAAGTATTGCCCCAGCGACGATCAATGGCACATTTCCAATCCCCAGCATACCTGCCAGAAACGCTGCTGTCATCAGGAATATGCAGAATGTATCCCTGATAGACTGCTTCCACAAAGCGGCTGTCGCGGAGATCATTATCGGAACCACCACTGCCCTGACGCCGGTCATGGCGCCTGCCACAAAAGGATTTCCCATAACCGCATCATATAGTACAGCCACTATGGACAGAATGATGAAGGGCCAAAAAGCGATCCCTATCAGCGCGGCGAAACCGCATGCTGCTCCACCAATATGATATCCAAACATAAAACTCACATTTCCGATCATCGTACCTGGAAGCGACCTGCCCACAGATGTCATATCGGTCAGATCCTCTTCCGTAAGCAGATTCTTTTTTTCCACAAACTCCCTTTTCATCTGGGCGACAATACTCCATCCTCCACCAAAGGTAAACAGTCCGGTTTTCAGATAAAAGAAGAAAACCATCCAGATCTTCCGCAAAAGTTCCTTTATCTTTTTCCCTTTCTTCATTACTCCTTCATCCCCGAAACAGCAATCCCTTCCACAAAATATTCCTGTCCAAAACAATACGCAACAAGAAGCGGCAGCATGGATAAGAGCGCGGCGGCAAAAGCAGGTCCGTTTTCTCTCACTCCCTCTCCTACGAACAGCGCCAGTCCCGCAGAAAGAGTACGCATATCTGCCGAGCTTGTCATCATAAGAGGATAGAGCAGATCATTCCAGCATCCGGTAATATTAAAGATAAAATAAGTAATAAATGCCGGTTTGGTCAATGGAAACATGATTTTCCAGAAAATACTGATCTCATTCATGCCATCGATCCTCGCCGCCTCTTCCAGGCTCTGAGGAAGGGTAATGTAAAATGATTTCATAAAAAAGATCCCGTAAGCCGTCGCTATATGCGGCAGGATAAGTCCGACATAAGTATTTAAAATCCCAATCATATTTAATTCCAGATAAAGCGGTATCATAATAATCTGGAAGGGTACCATCATAGTCAGAAGTACCAGGTTGAATATTTTGTCTCTTCCTCTGAACTTCAGCCTGGCAAATGCATATCCGGCAAAAGAATCCAGCAGGGTGGCTAATGTTGCGGTAAACGCGGAATAGATGATCGTATTTTTAAAATACGTTGCCAGCGGGATCCGGTCCCAGACGGTAATATAGTTCTCAATGGTCCATTCCCTCGGCCAGATGGTAGGCGGCCATTTGATAATATCCCTCGGGACCTTAAATGTACTGAGCACAAGCCACAGGAATGGAAAAACGATAATGACAAGCAGAAGCATGCAGAATAATACCCTTAATGCCTCAAATATATATTTCTTCTTCAGTTTCATTCCGGCCTCCTCAATAATTCTTCTCAATTCTGCGATCCAGATAACCTTTGAAAAACAGCGTGATCACAGCAATAACAGTAAATAATTCCACACATACAGCAGAGGCATATCCCAGATCATACGGATCAGAAAAGCCCCGCAGATAGATATACTGCACTACCGTTTCTGTCTTAAAAAGAGGCCCTCCTCCCGTCGTTACATAAACCGCGTCGAATACCTGGAAAGAACTGATGATTGTTGTCAAAAGAGTAAAGCTGATCGTCGGAAGCAGATTCGGGATCGTAATACGGAAAAACTGCTGGCTTCTGCTTGCCCCATCGATCGCGGATGCTTCAAAGTAAGTCTGCGGAATATCCAGAATCCCGGCCACATAAATGATCAGGCTCCGGCCGAAATTTTTCCATACCGAAATCGCTATGACAACCGGCATCGCCCACTTGGGGCTGGACAAAAGGGAATCCACAGACCCGGTAAACCAGCTGATCATATAAGGAATATAACCTACCGTAGAATTCAGCAAAAGCTGAAACAGAATTGCTATGGCAGTAAACGAGCACAGAACCGGTACATAAAAGACCGTTCTGCACAGCTTGTTAAATCTTGTCGGCTTCGACAGCAAAAATGCCAGGATCAGCGCCAGCCCCAGCTGCAGAGGGACATTTACTCCAACATATACTGCCGTATTCTTAAAAGCGTTCCACACTCGTTCATCCTGAAGAGACTGTGTAAAATTGGACAAACCTATAAATTTCGGTGACTGCAGAAAAATATCCAGATCCGTCAATGCGATATAAAACGCCGCGACCAGTGGTATCGCCACAAAAATGAACAGATCCAGAAGCGCCGGAAATATAAAAAGATAACCCACATGCTTACGATTGGTAATTGTATTCCCCCAATTTTTCAATCGTTCCATCAAATTCTGATTTTTCCCCATACCTTAATCCCCTTAACAGAACAAACAGGCCGTGTACATCCGCCATTCGGACGCACACGGCCTGCCCTGTCTTCTTTTTCTTCAGACTGCTGCCATCCGTTAATATCCTCTGCTGTCAATCATTTCCTGCAGCACCGCGTTATATTTATCCAACGTTTCCTGTACATCCGCTCCACCAAGAAAGATTTCTTCCATAGCCGGGAACAGAACATCGCTCTGTACCAGAGACTGGCCCGTCTTTTTCAGTTCTACATGGCCATACTCATTCGGTGCGGCCAGGACTTCGATCAGTCCCTTCTCCTCTTCCGGCAATGCTTCTATCGCTGCCAGATTATAGCAGGGAGAGCCCGCTTCCAGATACCACCGCTGACTCACCTCCACGGAATTCCAGTGAGCAAGGACTTTGTAGATGGCGTCTATAATCGCCTCATCCGTAGTTGTCGTCGGAATGGCAAAACCGCACATGGAATAATAGGCATCCTGTTCCTTTCCTTCCGCGGCCGGAACCGTTGTAACTCCAAAATTTATCCCGTTTTCCCGAAGCCCGTTGATCACCCAGGAAGAATTGATAAATTGTCCACACTGTCCGCTGATATAGGTATTATCATCCACATCCTGCGGTGTGCTTCCTGTCTGCCAGATATCATTCAGCGCTGTGAACGCTTCAAACATATTTTCATCATTGAAAGTTGCCTGCGTTTCATCCTCATTTGTGAAATCTGCTCCGTATGCCAGAAGGGTCATGGTAGCCGGTACCATATTATTGGTTGGAAGGACAAAACCATACTGATTCTTTGAAGGATCTGTAAGAAGCTTCGCATACTCCACAATTTCTTCGAAACTCTGCGGCGGAGTTTCCGGATCCAGCCCGGCCGCTTCAAAAAGATCCTTATCCCAATAGTAATAGTAAGACTGAACCTGAATAGGAACTCCTATAACCGTATCGTTCCAGGTAAACAGGTTCTTGATATTATCCGGAACATTTTCCGCTATGTCCGGATATAATTCCCAGAATTCTGACAGATCCCGGAACACTCCTGCTTCTCCGTAGTTTTTATATCTTGCCGGCGGACAGGTCACGAAATCCGGTGCTTCTCCCGCCGCAATTGCCGCCGGAAGCTTCTCATCGATGGTATCCCACGACATGATATCCATTTCTATCGTGATTCCCCATTCATTTTCCTCATTAAACTTGTTGAAGATATCTGACATGATATCCCCATCCGTACTGGTAAATCCGCTCCACAGCTCCAGCGTGATCCCTTCCCCATCAGCGGCTGCCTGCACAGCTTCTCCTGTCTCATCCCCTGAAGCTGTGGCTGTTGATTCAGCCGATGGCGCGGACGTATCCCCCGAGCTTTCTGTACCCCCTGTACAGCCCCCCGCCATAGCTGCGATCAGCAATGCTGAAATTACCAGTTGCCATCGTTTCTTCATACTCCTTTTCCTCCCTTTCGTATGAATTTTATAGGAACATTTTAAGGTCATCCACGCCTTAAAACAAATATATTTTATATAATATCGCCATAGGCAATTCCTATACTGCAAATCCATTTATGCACTCTGTTCATCAGCAACGTTTTTTTTAAAAAAAATTGAGGAAACAGCACAATTCCGTTTCCTCAAATATACAGATACGATTTCAGAAAATTTAAAAAAACTGTTTCTATGCTCCCCTCACCGTTCTTTCCGGAACAGACTGCATAAATATCATATTGCGGGAAAGCGGAACTGAATATGGGAAATACAAATTTTCCGGGAACAAACTGCGGTACACAGGATCTGGGACAAAAGGTATATCCCTTTGTACTGCAGACGATCTGAATTGCCGTATAAGCGCTGTTTGTTGTCAACATAACATTTTGTCTCGGCTTTATTCCCATTTTCCTCAGGTTTTTTTCGACAAATTCACAGTACCCGCTCCCATCCTCATATCTGATATAAGGATATTCCTGCAGCTCTTTTAACTTCAATTCCACCCATTCTTTTTTCTCCCCGTATTCAGTGCCCTGAAAAAAGCAGCCATCCGTATTCTGGATCAGTATTGGCATATCTTTACATATCAGCTCGCATGTAAAACCGTCATATTCATCTCCAGGATTCATATGGAATACTGCCATGTGAATCTCGCCATCGTTCAGTCTCTGCAGAATTTCGTTCTTCCTTTCCTCCCTGATATGTATCTTTACCTTGGGATCTTCCTTCCAGAACGCCAGGAACATTTTTCCCAGCAAAAGATTACTTAACAGAGACGTAGTCCCCAAAACAAGCTGTTCCTGCCGCTTTACTTCTTCCGCGATATCCTCCAACAGGTCATGATAGATCCGCAGGATATGGCTTGCTGCTTCATAATATTTCATCCCGTCCCTTGTCGGCAGCAGGCCGTGAGAAGTCCGCTCAAACAGCGGAACACCCAAAGACGCTTCAATTTTCTGTACCGCCTGAGATAAGGATGGCTGCGCAACATAAAGCTTTGCCGCAGCTTTTGTAATGCTGTTTTCCTCAATAATGGTTTTCACATACAAAAGTTCTCTGTCCGTCATTTTTATCATTTCCTGCCTATCTTTCATCCACTGTAATTATAGGTACTTTTATCCATATAAGTCAATGATAATCCTATTATTATATATATGTGTGAGAAAATATAATTTGGCTAAGATTAATTTAAAAATGGCAAAGGACGGAGAAAACAGTTGGAAAATACATCAGAGGATAAAATTAAAGAAATCGCTTTCCGGCTGCGGAAAATCAGAGAATTGAAGGGGCTGACACGCGAGGCATTCTGCGAACCGATGTATGAGAACAGCGAATATTGGGGAATGATCGAGCGGGGAGAACAATCGATCAGCCTGCCCAAGCTTCTTCAGGTATGTGAAATCTATCATATTCCGGTCGAAAGCCTGATCGATATGAATTATTCTCCTCAGGAGGACCAACAGACCAGAACAGAAATTGCAGAACTTCTCGGACATTGTCACGGAAAGCAGCTTGAAGTCATCAAAAAATTCATTAATGATATCGCATTGGCGCTGTAAAGGCCGGGAACAGGGACCGGGCATAAATTTTCTTTCCAAATAACGGCTGCCGCACCAGACAGACCATTTGGTGCGGCAGCTGCTTTTTACATTTTTGTTTGTTTTAATAGCTTTTCAAACACATAACGCATCCGGAACTTTGTCAGTTCCGTAATACCGTTTTCGTATTTTCCGATATATTTCTCACCAAGGAACAGAATAAAGGGCTCCTCCGGCGCAGAGGATCTCCACTCCGGCATCGGCGTGCCGTCCTGGTCCATTCCATTCGGATTCCCGGTTTTGGCAAAATTCGTCCAGTAGTTGCACATCTTCCTTGCCAGGTCATAGTGCTCCCCTGTGAACGGACGCCAGCATTTGGCAAGCGTTTCGAACACAAACCAAAGCTCCGAGGAATGGAAAGCGCCCGGATGGTCCCATCCCGGGATCTCCGGATTAAAATAATACATATAGTTCCCGCTGCGTCCCTCCTCCATTCTCAGCCAGAGAAAGAGAATGTTATTCATAAAACGACCTTTAAAGGCATCGTCACTGTATGCCAGCCTGCGGACCTCTTCATCCGTCTTCACGGGGCAAAGCTCCAGAAAGGCCTTCCAGTCGTCCCCGAATTTTTCCTTCGCGAAGTTCTCCAGGTCGTCCAGCGTTTCCGGAGCCGGCTTCCCGCGCAGTTCATATTCCCCTCCTGTGCATCCGAACAGCAGCGGAATATCCGGATACCTTCCGGCCGCAAGCGCGTCTGACGGATCCTCCGTCAGGAATCTTCCGTCAACCGTCGGAGCCCATCTCGCCATGGAACCGAAATCGATCCCCATGCGGCACATCGTTTTCGCATCGATCTGTCTCGCCTGTTCCAGGGAAGCTATCCCGTTTGTATGGAAGAACTCCGTCCCATTCTGCTTCGCCTGCTCCAACGTCAGCATGAAATTTCCCTGCCCATATGCACGCAGGCCGCCTCCGCTCTGGAAGATCGCCCTATGAAATAACCCGCTTCCCGCATTCATTGGCGAGGTAAGCTGGGAGATCACGCTCCCCGCTCCGGCGGACTGTCCGAAAATGGTCACGTTTTCGGGATTTCCGCCAAAATTTCTGATATTCCTCCGAACCCACTCCAGGCCCGCTCTCTGATCCAGCATGCCGTAATTTCCATAACAGCCGTCCGGATCTTCTTCCATCAGCTCCGGATGTGTCAGGAAGCCGAACACACCGACCCGGTAGTTCACAGATACCAGGACGATCCCTCTCCTCGCGATCCGTTCCCCGTCGAATTCCATTTCCGCCGTATATCCGCAGTTAAACCCGCCGCCGAAAAACCATACCATGACCGGGAAGTCTTCCTTCCCCGTTCCGGACGGCGTCCAAACATTCAGATACAGGCAATCCTCACTCATTGGGATATCCGGGTCTACATGCCACTCTCTCGAGTAAATATTGTCCGGATCCCGACCCGGGACCTCCTGCATGGAAATCGGCGCAAACCGGCAGCAATCCCGAACCCCTTCCCAGTCTTCCGCCGGTTCCGGAGCCCTCCACCGCAATTCTCCCACCGGCG
>DWUW01000297.1 GCA_019120525.1 Candidatus Eisenbergiella stercorigallinarum
GGTCTTCGTTTTCCGCAAGCTCTCCGTAGGAGGAGCGGGCGCCGATATAAATGTTGGAAAAATCCTGCAAAACATATTTGAAATCGTTATCTGCCATTCGCTTCTGTTTCTCCTTCCGCCGGCTCAAAGGAGCCTCTTATCCTCCTCCGGCTCAAAAGCGCCTGTTTTATCTTCCGCCGGCGCTGTCGATGTCCTCGATAGCGTCTCCGGACAGGTCCACCGCTTCCTTCAGTTCAAACAGGCTCATGCCGGTTTCGTCCGCGAGCTCCGCCAGCGTCACCTTGCGGCCAAGGCTTTCGGCAAGCTCCCTCGCCTGGTCGGCCACCCGGTTTACCTTGTCGGCAATCTTCTGTCCCGTCTGCGCCTGCTGCGTATTTTCCGCGATATGGTTTTCCATGGCCTCCATGATCATGCTTCCGATCAGGCCCTCCGCCTCGGACGCGTTCCCGGCGGTTTCCAGCATCTGCACCGCCATGGAAAGGGCTACATTCCCTTCTCCGATCAGATCCTCCAGCAGAGCGCCCTGGCCGGCGTACAGCCTGGCGATATCGACGACCTGGGGAAGGTAGATCTCCGTCAGCCTGCGTCTGGCGTCCCCGTCGCCCGCCATGGCGGACAGGAGGACCGCTTCCTTTTCTCCGTCGGAAAGCTCCGCAAGGCCGGTCAGGCTTTCCAGATAGGAATCCAGCCAGTCGATCTCCACTTCGCTCAGATAATCCTCCGGATTCAGCGGCTCCCCGATCCCGATCTTCTGGCCGGCAAGATAATCGAAGACCAGCTTCATCTGGCCTTCGTCAAAATGCATGTCCGCAAACACGTCCCGCACCTGCTTTTCCTGCATCATTCCGCCCTGGTTTCTGGCAAGCTGCTTTATTTTTTCCAGACGGGCTGCAAAATCCATTTCCTGTGTCATATTTTTCCTCCATACCGGAACGCGGCCAGGGAAGCCGCTCCGGAAGCTCTATTTCACCTCATGCGGCGGCTTCACGTGCACATGGGTATAAAGGTGGTGCTGGCAGTATTCATAATTTCCGTAGCACTTGGAGCAGAAACGGAATTCCAGCGTGGGGTCGTCCTCTTCCGTCCTGCCGCAGACCGCGCATTTATGCTTGGTAACATGGTTCGAGGCGCGGGTCTGCCGCCGGAATTCATGCCTGTAGCGCATCTGCTTCGGCGACATGTGGATGCGGTTCCTGCTGGTAACGAAAAACACGATGAAGTTGAGCAGGGAGGAGCCGATCACCACCCAGGTCACGACGCCGCCGGAAAGGGCGGAGAAGACCAGCAGGGCCGCGTAGATGATCCCCAGCCATTTGACCCGGATGGGGATGACGAACATGAGAAGCACCTGCATGTCCGGGAAAGTGGCCGCATAGGCGAGGAAGATCGACATATTGATGTAATAGGTGGAAAACGCGCCGAAATAAACTGCCGTCCCGCTTCCGAGCAGATAGACGGATTCCGTCCCAAGCGGGACCTCAGCCGCTTTGGAGATCAGGCAGATCACAAACAGGATAAGGCTTCCAAGTATGGTAAACAGCATGCCGGAAAACAGATACACATTGTAGCGGTAGGTTCCCCACACCCGTTCCAGCTGTGTCCCGATGGAGTAATAAAATACCAGCGTGATCAGGACGAAAAAGAGATTCGAGGTATCCGGCGGGATCACCACCCAGGTCACAAGACGCCAGATCTGCCCGCGCAGGAAGATCTTGAAGGGATCCAGGGTGAGATAGCCCAGAAAAGCGGGATTGACAATATAGATCAGATACCCTACCGCATAACAGACCACCAGATACAGCGAAAGGTTCGGGATCGCGTATCTGCCGAATTTTCTTTCAAATTTATTGGAAAAACCATTTCCCATCATCGCTTAAGCTCCTTTTATCCGCGCCGCGCGCCGTCGTTCAACAGCCATTTTATCATCATGGCAGGCAAAAGTAAACGGACGCTTTTGCTTTTTATAAAAAGTTATAAAAACTTAATATTTGCCGGGAAGGGATCCGGAGGATGCCGGAAAACGGCGCGGCTGCGCCCGGCCATGCGATTTCTGCACAATCGCCTGCCGGTTGCGGGACAGGTTTTTAGCAGGTTCTTTAGTTGCTTTTCCGTTAGCCGTGTCGTATAATGTAACAGTTGGTCGAAAACACATTTAATAAGAAGAAAGGAAGATAATGGGATTTATGAGCAGCACGAAAACTTCCCTTTCCGAAGGCGGAAGGTCTTACAGTCTCGGGATCGATATCGGTTCCACGACGGTCAAGATCGCCATACTGGATGAAGCGCACCACATTCTTTTTTCCGACTATAAAAGGCATTTTGCAAATATACAGGAAACCCTGACGGAGCTTCTTCAGGAGGGGCAGGAAAAACTGGGAAATCTGACCCTGCACCCGATGATCACAGGCTCCGGCGGGCTGACGCTCGCCAACCATCTGGGCGTTCCCTTTGTCCAGGAGGTCATTTCCGTATCCACCGCCCTGCAGGAGCTGGCTCCGAAAACGGACGTGGCGATCGAGCTGGGCGGAGAGGACGCGAAGATCATTTATTTTGAAAACGGCAACGTGGAGCAGCGGATGAACGGCATCTGCGCCGGCGGCACCGGCTCCTTCATCGACCAGATGGCCTCTCTTCTGCAGACGGACGCGGCGGGGCTGAACGAATACGCGAAGGATTACAAGTCGCTTTATACCATCGCGGCGCGCTGTGGCGTGTTCGCCAAATCGGATATCCAGCCCCTGATCAACGAAGGGGCGACCAAGGAGGATCTGTCCGCCTCCATTTTCCAGGCGGTGGTCAACCAGACCATCAGCGGTCTTGCCTGCGGCAAACCGATCCGCGGCCACGTGGCCTTTCTGGGAGGCCCTCTTCATTTTCTCTCCGAGCTGAAAAAGGCCTTCATCCGCACCCTGAAGCTGGATCAGGAGCATACCATCGAGCTGGACCATTCCCATCTGTTCGCCGCCATGGGATCCGCCATGAACTGTAAGGAGGAAGTGGCGTTTTCCATGCGGGAGATGATCGATAAGCTCTCCGGCGGCATCAAAATGGAATTTGAAGTGGAGCGCATGGAGCCGCTTTTCGCTTCGGATGAGGAATACGAAGCGTTCCGGGAGCGGCATGACAGCCATTGCGTGAAGACCGCGCCTTTAGAGGATTATGAGGGCAACTGCTTCCTGGGCATCGACGCGGGAAGCACCACCACGAAGGTCGCCCTGGTGGGCGAGGATGGCTCCCTCCTCTATTCCTTCTACAGCAACAACAACGGAAGCCCGTTAAAGACCGCCATCGGCGCGATCCAGGATATCTACGCGCAGCTTCCCAGAGGCGTGCGCATCGTGCGCTCCTGCTCCACCGGGTACGGGGAGGCGCTGATGAAGGCCGCCTTCCTGCTGGACGACGGCGAGGTGGAAACGGTGGCCCATTATCATGCCGCCGCCTTCTTCGATCCCCAGGTGGACTGCATCCTGGACATCGGCGGGCAGGACATGAAGTGCATCAAGATCAAAAACGGCACCGTGGACAGCGTGCAGCTGAACGAGGCCTGCTCCTCCGGCTGCGGCTCCTTCATCGAGACCTTTGCGAAGTCCCTCAATTACAGCGTGCAGGATTTCGCGAAGGCGGCCCTGTTCGCAGAGCATCCCATCGATCTGGGGACCCGCTGCACGGTTTTCATGAATTCCAAGGTGAAGCAGGCGCAGAAGGAAGGGGCCGAGGTTTCCGACATTTCCGCCGGCCTTGCCTATTCCGTCATCAAGAACGCGCTGTTCAAGGTCATCAAGGTGTCCGACGCTTCCGAGCTGGGAAGCCAGATCGTGGTGCAGGGCGGCACCTTCTACAACGACGCGGTCCTGAGAAGCTTTGAAAAGATCGCCGGCTGCGAGGCGATCCGGCCGGACATTGCAGGCATCATGGGCGCTTTCGGCGCGGCCCTGATCGCCAGGGACAACTATACCACGGGCTATCAGACCACCATGCTGACCATCGATCAGATCAATTCCCTGGAATTTGAGACCAGCATGGCAAAGTGCAGGGGCTGCACCAATAACTGCCGGCTCACCATCAACCGGTTTTCCGGCGGCCGCCAGTACATCTCCGGCAACCGCTGCGAACGGGGGCTGGGAAAGCCGAAAAATCCCAGCCAGGTGCCGAACCTGTTTGAATATAAGCTGAAACGGCTGTTTTCCTACGAGCCTCTGTCCGCCGATAAGGCCTGGAGAGGCCGGGTAGGCATTCCCAGAGTGCTGAACATGTATGAAAACTATCCGTTCTGGTATACCTTTTTTACCAGGCTGGGCTATCAGGTGGTGCTCTCCCCCAGTTCCACCCATGCCATTTATGAGCTGGGCATCGAGTCCATCCCCAGCGAATCGGAATGCTATCCGGCCAAGCTGGCCCACGGGCATGTGGCCTGGCTGATTAAGCAGAACGTGGATTTCATCTTCTATCCCGCTCTGTTTTATGAAAGGAACGAAACGGAGGGCGCGAACAATCATTACAACTGCCCCATCGTCACCTCCTATTCGGAAAATATCAAGAATAACGTGGAGGAGATCGGCCGGGGCGAGGCGGTGCTGCGCAATCCCTTCATGGCGTTCACCAGCCTGGAGATCGCCACGGAAGCCCTGATCAAAGAATTTAAGGAGCTTCCCGCGGAGGAGGTCCGCCGGGCCGCAGTGGCCGGCTGGGAGGAAATGGCCGCTTCCCATGAGGATATTAAGAAAAAAGGCGAGGAGGTCCTTGCCTGGCTGGAGAACAACCATAAGCAGGGCATCGTCCTTGCGGGCCGGCCCTATCACCTGGACCCGGAGATCAACCACGGCATTCCGGAGCTGATCACCTCCTACGGGCTTGCCGTGCTCACCGAGGATTCCGTGGCGCATCTGGGCTGCGTGAACCGCCCGCTGATCGTATCCGATCAGTGGATGTACCATTCCAGGCTGTACGCGGCGGCCGCCTTCGTACGCACCAGGGACGATCTGAACCTGATCCAGCTCAATTCCTTCGGCTGCGGCCTGGACGCCGTGACCACCGATCAGGTGAACGATATCCTCTCCGGCTCCGACAAGATCTATACCTGTCTGAAGATCGACGAGGTCAATAACCTGGGCGCGGCAAGGATCCGCGTACGCTCCCTTCTCGCCGCCATCCGGGAGAAGGAAAAGAAGCAGGAAAAACGGGAAATCCGTTCCACGGCCCTGGAACGCGTGGTCTTCACGGAGGAAATGAGAAAGGATTACACCATCCTCTGCCCTCAGATGTCTCCGATCCATTTCGAACTTCTGGAGAGCGTCTTCAATGTGTGCGGCTATCATGTGGAGGTTATGGACAACGACAACCGCCGCGCCGTGGACATGGGACTGAAATATGTGAACAACGACGCCTGCTACCCTTCCCTGATCGTGGTGGGACAGATCATGGACGCCCTGCTTTCCGGCAAATATGACGTGAATAAGGTAGCCGTGGTCATGACGCAGACCGGAGGCGGCTGCCGTGCCACCAACTATGTGGGCTTCATCCGCCGCGCCCTGGCAAAGGCCGGACTGGAGCAGGTTCCCGTCATTTCCATCAACATGGCGGGCATCGAGAGCAATCCCGGCTTTAAGCTGGACGCGAACCTCCTGATCCGCGCGGTATACGGCGCGGTGTTCGGAGATATTTTCATGCGCTGCGTCTACCGGATGCGTCCTTACGAGCTGACGCCCGGAAGCGTGGAGGAATGCCACCGGAAATGGGTTGAAAAATGCAGGGCCTTCCTTACCGCAAAGCGTCCCGGCATTCCCACCTTCTTTAAGATGTGCCGGCAGATGATCGAAGACTTCGACCGGATCCCCATCTCCGATGTGAGAAAGCCCCGCGTTGGCATCGTGGGTGAGATCCTGGTAAAATTCGCTCCCGCTGCCAACAACCATCTGGTGGAGCTTCTGGAGGCCGAAGGGGCGGAGGCCGTGGTCCCGGATCTTCTGGACTTCATGTTCTACTGCTTCTACAACCAGCTGTACAAGGCGGATCATTTCGGGACCAGCAAAAAGACGGCGCTTGCCGCCAGAGCGGGCATCCGGGCCATGGAATGGATGCGCTCCGCCGCCAGGAAGGCCTTTGAAAGGTCGGAGCATTTCCATGCGCCCACCAGGATCGAAACCATCGCATCCTATGCGGAGCCCATCGTTTCCATCGGAAACCAGACCGGCGAAGGGTGGTTCCTCACCGGCGAGATGGTGGAGCTGATCAAGAGCGGCACCAACAACATCGTCTGCACCCAGCCCTTCGGCTGCCTGCCGAACCATGTGGTGGGCAAGGGCGTCATCAAGGAGCTGCGCAGGCGCTATCCCAAATCCAACGTGGTGGCCATCGACTACGATCCCGGCGCCAGCGAGGTAAACCAGCTGAACCGGATCAAGCTGATGCTCTCCACCGCACAGAAGAACCTGAAAAAAGAACTGGAAGAGGACGCGAAGCTGAAACCGGTTCAGGGAGGCGCTGACAGACTGGAAACGGCTGTCGGGCCGGATAAAAGTATCAACAGCGCGGAAAAGACATCCGCCTGAGCATTTCGGAAAGGATGGTGAAAGCCATGAAAACCAAGATCGTTTCATTCCTGCTTGCGGCAAGTCTTTTGTTTTCCATGCCGCTTCCGCTGTCTGCCGCGCAGGCTCTGCCGGCGGGAGGGATCACAACCACTGTCTCCGACGGCAGATACATTGACCCTGCCTGGATGGACCAGGCAGTTGTCCTTTCCTTAAACGGGCAGACCTGGGCCATGGGGATCGGGATGATGAAGGATTATCCGGTCTTTCTGTCCGACGACGGCGGCGTCCGCCAATGTGTGATCGGGGACAGCGAAGTGATCGATGTGTTCCTTTCCGCCCTTAACGCGCAGCTGAAGGAACAGGTTTTTCAAAGCAACGCGCCTATTTTTGATACCGGCACAGGAAGCTACATCTATAATTCCGGCCAAACCTATTATCAGGTGAATGATAATGTGAAGCTCTGGATCCTGACCACCCTTCAGCAGCAGTTCGCGGCCGGGGAACCCGGGACGCTTACCCTGGAGCTTACGGATGGTTACCTGACCCCGGTCGTGATGGATGGCACGCTGACGTACAGCCCCGACTTCGTGCTGGCCGGAACCTGCAGCACCGGATTCTCCACCAGTTCCTCCAACCGCATCACCAATATCGAAGTGGCTGCCGGCCACCTGAACAATATGATCGTCATGCCCGGGCAGGAGGTTTCCGTGAGCGACGCGATCAAGCCCCGCACAACAGCGAACGGCTATAAATCTGCGGGAGCGTATATGAACGGCAGGACGGTTCCCGCCATCGGCGGAGGCATCTGCCAGGTATCCTCCACGGTATACAACGCGGTAAAAAACGCAGGCCTCGTCATTCTGGAACGGCATCCTCACAGTATGCCAGTCCATTATCTTCCCCTTGGGCTGGACGCGGCGATCTCTGCCGGAAGCAAGGATCTCCGGTTCCGGAATGACTACTCCGCCCCGGTCATCCTACAGGCATATACGGAAGGGAAAACCCTGATCGTAAACTGCCTGGTATGGAACCATGATCTGAATGGGCGCAGCTTTAAGCTCTGGTCGAAGGAGACAGGAAGCCTTTCCGCAAAGACTTATTTCACCACTTACCAGGATGGCGTGGAGGTCAGTACGGAATATGTGGGCGCATCCTATTATATGGCTCCCAGATCCGCGGATTCGGACGCGGAGGAAGAATGATCTCCGGCAGCCCATCTGACCAGGAAATGCAATAAAAAACAGACGGCACGGATGGATAAAAAGCTTCCGTGCCGTCCGTTTTTTATTTCGATGCCTCTTTTTCCAGAGCTTTTTTCTTCCATCCGCCCTTTCGGTAAGCGAACAGCGTGATCAGCGCGCCAAGAACCCAGGATGCCAGCAAAGAGATAAAGATGCATTCGCTCCTGCCTCCCGGAGCAGCCGCGCTTCTTGTGAACCACGCTATGCCATAAGCCAGGGGAACACGGACCACCACCGTCGTGATCAGAGAGATCCACATGGGCGTCATGGTGTCTCCCGCTCCCCGCATAACGCCTGACAGCGACTGGGTAACAGCCATCGCGATATATCCGACCGCGAGGATCCGCATCATATATACGCTCAGGGAAACGAGCTCCTTTGTCTGCGTGAAAATTTCCATCAGATATCTGCCGAAGAGAAGGATCCCCACAGTGATCAGGATGGCAACACAGATAGCGATCAGCGTCCCTTCCTTTGCCCCCTGCTTCACCCGGTCATATTTCCTGGCCCCAACATTCTGTCCGGCGAAAGTGGTCAAAGCTGTTCCGAATGAAAAATTCGGCATCATGGCAAAGCCGTCCACGCGCATGATGATCACGTTGGCGGCGATCAGCATCTCTCCAAAGCTGTTGGTCAAAGACTGCACCACGATCATGGCCATGGAAAAAATGGCCTGTGTCAGGCCGGAAGGAAGCCCCAGCCGGATGATATCAAGGGAATGCTTTTTCTGCGGCCTCAGCGAGGACAGATGAAGCTCAAAGATATCCTTCATTTTGGTCAGCCTGATCAGGCAGAGAATGGCGGATACCGCCTGGGCAATGGCGGTCGCCAGGGAAACGCCGGCAACGCCCATATCGAAGGCGGTCACAAAAAGAACATCCAGGAAAATATTCAAAACCGTCGCCACCAGCAGGTAGACCAGGGCAGATACCGAATCTCCCAGCCCGCGGAGGATACCGCTCAGAATGTTGTAATATGCCATTCCCGCGATCCCCACAAACAGAATGACCAGATAAGACGCGCACCAGTCGATGATGCTGTCCGGCGTGTTCAGAAGCCTCAGCAGCGGACGGACGAGAAGCGGCCCCACGATCATGATGATCACGGAAGCAACAGCGGTAAGCGTAATGCTGCAGCCAATGGCACCCGCCAGCTCCTCCTTTTCCTTCGCCCCGAAATATTGGGACACAATGATCCCCGCCCCCACTGAAATACCCACAAAAAGCACGAGCAGAAGGTTCAGGATCGGCCCCGCGCTCCCAACCGCTGCCAGCGCATTGTCTCCCACATACCGCCCTACTACAATGCTGTCCACCGTGTTGTAAAGCTGCTGCGCAATGTTTCCGATCAGCATGGGGATCGCAAACATGACGATCCTGCTCCCCGGCCTTCCTTCTGTCATGTCAATGGGCGCAAAAAGCGCCGAAAGTACGTTTTTTTTCTTTTGTCCCTCCATAGTTCCCCCAATATCCTTTCTTTTGTTGATATGGAATATTATAGAAGGTTTCGGGGGCGGAAGCAATTCTTTCTTTTTCCTTTTGCCGGATAGCTGCCCGGCCGGGAATGGTATCAGGCGATCTGCGCGTCCTGTGCCCCTTCCTCCTGCGCCCGCAGCTGCCGGAGCACTTCATCCACAGATACGCCCGCCTCCCGCAGCGCGTCGGAAAGCTTTTCCAGCTCCTGTCTCTTCTGTTCCTCCAGCAGCTCCTGCAGCTGCCCATACAGCTCCTGCGTCCTGTTTTCCAGATTATAAATGGACTGCTGCGTTTCCCGGATCTTTTCTTCCAGCGTCAGCTTTTTTCTTCCTCTCGGCATAGACCTGTCCTCCTTTTGTATAGAAGTATATGAAAGAAAGGCGGGAAATATGCTGGAAAGAAGAAAATATCCGGTCGGAGGGAAATCAGCAGAACACATCATAGTTAATCGTCCGGTAGAACATCTGCCGTACCTGCTCGTAGCTTTCCGGATGGCAGCCCAGGATCCACATCAGCTTGGTAAATACGGCCTCCAGGTTCATGTCGTAGGCTTCCAGAAGGCGGAACTGCTCCTGAACACGCTTTCCCACTTCATAGACGCCAATGTTGCTTCCTTCATAAGTCACCTGGGTGGTCATTACCACGATCTTTCCGGCTCCGTATTCCTGCATCAGCGTTTCAAATTCCTGCAGGATGCTGTCCGGGATGCCGCCCACCCCGAAGCTTTCTACAATGATGCCGTTATAACGGGTAAAGATCTCACCCAGAATGAGCGGGGAAATTCCGGGCGTAAGCTTCAGAAGAAAGACCTGGGGATCCATTTCATGGTAAAAGACAGGTCCTCCGTCTGTTTTCCTGGGTTCGATATAACGTACCAGATGTTCGTCCCGCATAACGGCCAGCTCCGGATAATTGATGCTGGAGAAGGCATTATAACTCATGCTCTTGGTCTTCTTGGCTCTGGTCCCGGCAATGATCTTGCCGCCGAATACCAGGCTGACGCCGGAAGAGGCATCGTCCAGGACATAGCGTATGCTGTCCCTGAGGTTCATTCGGGCGTCGGAGATCTCCGTTTCCAACGGACGCTGGGAACCGGTAAGAACGATTGGTTTGGGAGAATTCTGGATCATGTAGGACAGGGCGGCCGCCGTATAGGCCATGGTATCCGTGCCATGACAGATAATGAAACCGTCGTATTCCCAGTAATGGTTTTCAATCTCCCGCGCGATCTGTTTCCAGTGGCAGGGGGTCATGTTGGTGCTGTCGATGCGAAACAGATTTTTCGCCTCCAGCCGGCATAGTTTTCCCATATCGGGAAGCACCTCCAGGATGTCCTCCGCCGTCAGCGTGGGAACCAGCCCGTGGCCGGTCATATGGGAAGCGATCGTGCCTCCGGTGGTCAAAAGCAGGATCCGTTTCTGCTCCATAACATTTTTCTTTCCTTTCTCTGAAATAGGATATGCCCTGCCGCGTTCAGGATCCTCCGCATGGCTTTCGCCGGACATTTTTACTTCTGCCATGGTCTGTCCTCTTCTATCCCCATGCGGTAAAGGGCCTGAACCTGCCCGTCGTATACGGCTTCCGGTTTATAGGCGCGAAGCATCCGGAGAAGATTCTCTTCCCGGGCATCAGAGGGGCGGTATCCGGAAAGCGAGGCGAGCGTCCCCTCCTGCATGGCCTTCGGGGAATCGTAGACGCCTGCGGGGATTCCTGCGAAGCGGCTTAACAGGCCGCAGATATAAGCCATTTCATAATTTCCCGTGATCACATTCGTATCGTGGTCAGCTTTGATGATCACTGCCATCCTGGCAAGAACAGGTACCATAATATCCTCCTTCTGTCAGCCTGCCGGCTGTTTTGGCGCAAAATCGCCGCTCACAGCCCGTATGATCGCCTTGGGATAGATCCGTTCCATCCGTTCGTCTGTAAAATGCCCGTCCAACATCCTTTCCACAGCAGTGCGAGGCGTTTCCCCCAGATATCTGGCACTGTAGCGGGTCAGCGCCATGGAAGAGACCAGCATGTCAAACACCATGAAAACCGTCAGGATCCACGTGATGACGATACCGGGCTTTTTGGGGATCTTTTCGATCAGGCGGGACAGGGGCGGATACAGGTTCCGGATCCAGACCACGGAAACGACGCCCCAGAAAAAACAGTAAAGCAGGTTGATCCGGCCTCCAAGATTAAAGGGAAGCTTGCTGTAATCCCAGAAAACGGTCCCGAACACGATCTCGGTAAAGACGCTGCACATATATTCATAGGCGCCGCCCACCACAGTACCGAAAATAAAGATATAACGGTCGCTCTTGTCCCGGTAACGGTGCAGCATCAGGGTAAGCACTACTACCCCGATCCCCCAGACCACGCTGAAGGGTCCGTATACCACGCTGCTTCGGCTCATCCAGTAACCCATGGTGACCCGGCAGAAAACGGTTTCCACAACGTCTCCCAGGAAAGCGCCGATGAAAAAAAGCCAGACCAGCTTGTAAAAGCCACAGCCTTCCGCGAAGACAGCGCTTTTTTCTTTTTTCACGCGGGCTGTGAACAGGCTGTTTTCCCCTTTTTCGGACAGGTTCGGGAAGGCGCGGGTCATTCTTTTTACGATGCTGCCCGCAATGGCGCCGCCTACCCGGTTGGAGATCTTCTGCATACCGGAGGCGATCTCTTCGATCCGGCTTTTTTTCTGTACCCTGCGGATCGTCCCGGCAACGGACAGAAAATCTATCAGGCACAGGACGGTCATCAGGATCGCAAGGGTCTTTTCCGCCCATTGAGGGAGGAAAAGAAACAGCCGGATCAGCCAGGGCTGAAGAAAGGTGAGGCAGACGGCTGCCCCAAGTCCCCAGAGACAGGAAAAGGGCAGGCACACATAACCTCCCAGGCTGCTCTTATATCCGGAATAATCCCACCATTTGCAGTGAAACAGCCGTTCCATCAGCATTCCCGTGAAAAATTCCAGGACCACGGCCACCACGCCGCAGCCGATTGCAAGGAACAGGAAAGAGTCCAGCTCCGGCCCGAAAAAGATCAGGATCAGCACCATGCCGAAACCGTAAACAGGACAGAACGGGCCGTTCAGGAAGCCCCGGTTCAGAAACCGCTTATGCCGGACCGCCGCGTAGGCGATCTCCGCGCACCACCCCAGAAAGGAATACAGGAAAAAATAAAGGATCAATTCATAAAAGCCGTAATGCATGCCGCTCTCCTTGTGCTGTCTTCATCCCCTGCGCATCAGCTTCCGATAGGCGCTCGGGGTCATATCCATCTGCCGCCTGAAATATTTGGTAAAATAAAACTGGTCGGAAAATCCCAGCCGCTCCGCTACCTCCGCAATGCTCATTTCCCCGGAAAGAAGCAGGAGGCAGGCCCTGTCCAGGACGAGACGGTTCAGATAGACCCCCGGCGTAATTCCCGTTTCCCG
>DWUW01000298.1 GCA_019120525.1 Candidatus Eisenbergiella stercorigallinarum
ATAGTAGTTGGAGCCGTTCATGAATCCAAAGTTGGTTCCGCCCTCGAACATGTAGATGTTCACATGGCCCAGCTCCAGCATGTCATCCAGATCCTGCACGCTCTCCTCCAGATTTCCTCTCATGTGTCCGCCGTTTCCCCAGTGGTCAAACCAGCCCACCCAGAATTCCGTACACATCAGAGGGCCTCCGTCCGTATACCGTTTTAGAACCTCGAAGCGCTCCTTCGTCCGGGATCCGAAATTTCCTGTGGGAAGCGCTCCGGGCAGACGGCCGCAGGAAAGGGATTCGTCCATGGGGCCGTCGGAGGTTACCAGCGGCACTGTCACGCCCCGCTCCACCATATATCCGCGCATGGTTTCCAGATAGGCCGTATCGTCCCCGTAATAGCCGTACTCGTTTTCCACCTGCATCAGGATCACCGGGCCGCCCTGATCGATCTGCAGGGGCGTGATGATCGGAAACAGCACGTCATAATAATCTCTGATATGCTTTAAAAAAGGCTCGTAGCAGCCTCTCAGGCGCATCCCGTCCTCCTTTAAGAGCCAGCCGGGAAGCCCGCCGAACTCCCATTCCGCGCAGATGTACGGGGACGGCCGCAGGATCACGTACAGCCCCAGCTCCTGTGCGGTCTCCACGAACCTGCGGATGTCCAGCATGCCCTCAAAATGGAACTCTCCCTTCTTTGGCTCGTGCATGTTCCAGGGGATGTAGGTCTCCACCGTGTTGGCTCCCATGGCCTTCAGCTTCTCCAGCCGGTCCCGCCAGTACCCCGGGACGACGCGGAAATAGTGGATCGCTCCGGAGATGATCCGGAACGGCTTCCCATCCAGGTAAAAGTTATCGGTAATCTCAAATCTGCCTGTTTTCATTTCCAGTTTGTCTGTCCTTTCTGCCGTCCGTCCTCTTCTCACAATTCAGGAAAGCCCATTTTTTCATATAGATTTAAGAAAGCCCGGTTTTTCCAATGCCGGGCTTTCCTTCTCTTCCCATATATGCCGGCAGGCCGCATCCCATGTATCCAGCCTGCGGACAGATTTTTTTCGCGGGAGCGCGGCCGTGTTCCTACTGCCGCGCCCGCAAAATGAATTTCCGTATTACTGTGCGCCGTACAGCTCCGTGATCTGTCTCTGCAGCTCCGCCGTAACCTCTTCGATGCCGGCCTGCTTCAGCGCCGCCTGCATCTCCGCTACGATCTCTTCCGCAGTTCCGTTGTACTTGCCGTAAGCGATCTGCTTCATGTAGTTACCGTAAGTCTCGTTCACATTGTTGATCTGACCCTGAATGGCGTCGATCTCAGGTACGAACTGTCCGTAAGGATATGCGATAGACTTACTCTCCAGCTCTGCGTACATGGCGTCGATCTTGTCCCAGTCGCGGTCCGCGGAACGGATCTCCAGATCGTCATTACGTCCCCACCAGAAGTTGGTCGTATTTCCCACATCCTGCGTATCCGCGTTGTAGCCTTCGGGAGTGATGCGCAGCCCTTCTTCGTTCACATCCCAGGATACGCCCTGCTCGCCGTAGCAGATCAGATGGTAGCAGTCAGGATCATTTCTCAGAAGGTCGTAAACCATCAGCGCTCTTTCCGGATTGAGGCTTCCCGCGGAAACCGCCATCGCGCCGTGGGTGATGTTCAGAGCCGTCACATTTCCGGCCTCCTCGCCGAACCAGAAGAATCCGCTCTCTGCATCCGGATCATCCTGATAGATCGTGTTGTTGGCGGTGTGGCTTACCAGATCCGTCCAGGTCTGGGTATGATGCTGTTCCGCAGCCACTCTTCCGATCCTGTAGTCGTCACGGTTCGTGGTCGCCTTGTTGTTCAGAACGTCCGTCGGCCATACGCCGATGGTATCCCATTCCTTCATCAGCTCGGCAAATTCCACCATCATTTCCGTATCGGTATAAGCGGGAGTCACTACCGTGTAAAGATCGTCCCTCGTGCCGCCCCAGAGAGCGCCGTTGCTCAGTCCGTCGATGGAAACGAAATCACTGTGGGAGGATACCCAGCCGCCAGCCAGCGTCATATGCGCATTTCCGTCAGAATCCCAGGGAATGATATCCGGATAAGCTTCTTTCACATAACGGAAATACTCCGTCATATCTTCCCAGCTATGTACGCCGTTTTCCAGGCCGGCTTCCTTCGCCCAGTCCAGACGGTAGATGAAACCGTGGTTGGTCCACTGTGCGTAGTTATCCTCGGGCATCAGATAGATGTTGCCATTGTACCTGCACAGATCCCAATGCTCAGGGGATACGCTCTGCCAGGTCGCAGGCGCGTAGGTCTGCAGCATTTCCTCGGAAAGCTCCAGGAAAGCGCCGTTCTTGGAATTCGGCCATGCATCCAGCCAGTCGGAAGCGGTTCCCACCAGATCAACGGAACCATCCATACGGGCCAGGGTACGGTTGTAGTTGGCAAGCTGATCCGTCCATCCAATATAATAGATCTCCAGCTCCGCGTTTACCTTTTCCGTCAGGATTGCGTTCAGCTTCTCCAGCATGGCGTCAACGGTAGCCGCCTTATCGCCGGAGGGCGCGTCGCCTGTAGTCATGTAGGTGATCACCACGTGCTCCGAGGTGTCCACATCGGCCCAGCCTGCCCACGGATCGTCCGGATCGACGGCAGCCGCTTCCGTTCCTTCCACAGCCTCCGTGGAAGCTGCCGCGTCATCGGAAGCTGCCGCGCTCTCCTCCGCCACCGCGCTTTCCTCCGCAGGAGCGGCGCTGCTCTCTGTTGTGGCCGTTTCCGGCGAGCCGCATGCCGCAAGGCCGGCAGTCATCACTGCCGCCATCAAGATTGCGAGTAGTCTCTTTTTCATACTCTACCTCCATTAAATTTTGTTTATTATCAGCTCCGCCGGCCGGCGGACTAATAACCGCTTCTCAAAAGCCTGTCCGTCAGCCCTTTACCGCGCCGACCGTGATGCCGCTGATGAAATATCTCTGTACGAACGGATACAGGAAGATGATCGGCCCCGTGGCAAGCACGGCGTTCGCCATCTTTACGCTTTCCGTCGGAATATCCGCCAGCGTTACGAACTGTCCCGCTACGGAATTTCTCAGGGCATCATTTTTATTGACGATCTCATACAGCGTATACTGCAGGGGCTTTACCGCCACCCTGGAGCTCAAAAACAGAGAGGACTGATACCATTCGTTCCAGTAGCCCAGCGCCAGGAACAGGCCGATGGTCGCAAGCGCAGGCTTCAGCATGGGAAGGATCAGCGCGGTAAAGATCTTCATATCTCCCGCCCCGTCGATCTTTCCGGATTCCGTGATCTCATGCGGGATCGCCTTTACGAAGTTTTTCATCAGGATGATCAGCCAGGGCGACATCAGCAGGGGCAGAAGCACCGCGAAGTAACTGTCCATCAGATGATAGGTATTGGTCATCAGCAGGTAATAGGGCGCAAGTCCCGCTGAAAACAGGCTGGTAAAATATACATAGAACGAAATCACATTCCGGAACGGAAAATCCTTTCTCTGCAGGGCATATCCCGTCATCGCGATGATGGAAAGCCCCAGAAACGTTCCGACCAGAGTCATGACGATCGTCAGAAGATAGGACCACCAGATCCCGCCTCCCTTCGCCACCATTTCATAGGCCTGCAGGGAGATGTCCTTCGGGATCAACTGCACGCCCTCCGCGCGAATCGTCGCCTCGCTGGTAAACGATGTGCTGATGATAATGATAAAAGGAATGACACAGGCAAGCGCATAGATCGAAACGAGAACATATCCAACGCCTCTGATGATCCGGTCCGACATTCCGATCTTTACTTTCGTGCCCGCTATATAACCGCTGTTTTTTGCCATGATGAACCTCCTGCCCTGTTTAGAATAATGAATAATCCGGCTCGATCTTCTTCACGATATAGTTGACGACCATAACGATCACAAAACCGATGATTGACTGGTACAGACCTACCGCGGACGCCGTTGAGAAGTTGAAGTCCGTCATGGTCGCACGGTATACGAACGTCTCAATAATATCCGTCGTCCCGTACAGCAGGGAATTCGTGCCGACGATGTTGTAGAACAGTCCGAAATTCCCCTTCACGATACCGCCCAGCGCGAACAGAAGCAGGATGACGATGGTAGGACGCAGGGAAGGAAGGATGATATAGCGGATCTTCTGGAAGCCGTTCGCTCCGTCCACTCTCGCGGCCTCGATGATCTCCGCGTCGATCCCCATGATCGAAGCGAAGTAGACCACGGAATTGTAGCCGGTCTGCTGCCACAGATAGATGATGACCAGCAGGACGGGCCAGACATTCGGATCCGCATAGGGTTCCCACTTTGGCAGGCCCAGCGTCGAAAGGATGTTATTCACAAAGCCCGTATCATAGTTCAGCATGTTGAATACCAGGATGCCGACCAGAACCTGAGAAATAAAATAGGGCAGGAACATCATTGTCTGAGACACCTTCTTGAACCATTTGCTCTGCATCTCATTGAGCAGGATGGCGACAAATACAGCCAGCAGATTTCCCAGAAGGATGAACGCCAGATTATAAAGGATCGTGTTCTTCGTCAGTTCCACAAGCTGTCCGGACTGGATCAGGAACTCGAAATTTTCAAGTCCCACAAACGGACTTCCGAAAATTCCCTTTCTCATGTTGTACCTGACGAATGCCACATAGATTCCCGGCAGCGGCATGTAATTGAACGCGAAGAAAAAAACGATCGCCGGAAGACACATCAGAAGCAGCACCCTGTACCGGACCACATTTTGCCAAAATGACCTCTTTTTCCCTATCGGTACTGCTGCAGCAACTTTTTTTGTACTACTCACACTTTTTCCCTCCTGTTTCTCCGGCACTTTATACACAGTCCGGTTATTGTTTTGAACAGTTTT
>DWUW01000299.1 GCA_019120525.1 Candidatus Eisenbergiella stercorigallinarum
GCTGACAGAGCGCCCGGAGCCGAAGCTGAAGGAAGCGACGGACGCCATCATCCGGGTGACGCTGACCACCATCTGCTCCAGCGATATCCACATCAAACACGGCGCGGTGCCGAGAGCGGTTCCGGGAACCATCCTGGGCCATGAATTTGTGGGCGTGGTGGAACAGACGGGCGAAGCGGTAAAGAAATTCCGCCCCGGAGACCGGGTGGCGGTGAATGTGGAAACCTTCTGTGGAGAATGCTTTTTCTGCAAAAGGGGGTATGTGAATAACTGCACCGATCCCCAGGGCGGATGGGCGATGGGCTGCCGGATCGACGGAGGGCAGGCGGAATATGTGCGCGTGCCCTTCGCGGACAACGGACTAACCGCCATTCCGGACGGGGTATCGGACGAGGCGGCGCTGTTTACCGGAGACCTGCTCTCCACCGGCTACTGGGGCGCATCCCTTGCGGAGATCCGGCTGGGGGACACGGCGGCGGTGATCGGCGCGGGGCCTACGGGCCTGTGCTGCATGATGTGCGCAAGGCTGTATCAGCCCGCGCGCATCATCGCCATCGACGTGGACGACAGCCGTCTTTTGCTGGCAAAGCGGCAGGGCCTGGCGGACGTAACGCTCAACCCCCTAAAGGACGATGTGGAGAAGGAGGTCCGCCGCCTGACGGAGGGCCGCGGGGCGGACGCCGTGCTGGAGGCCGCGGGCGGAAGGGATACCTTCCAGATGGCATGGCGGATCGCCAGACCCAACGCGGTGGCAGCCATCATCGCCATGTACGAGGAGCCGCAGACTTTACCCCTTCCGGACATGTACGGAAAGAATCTGATCTTTAAGACCGGCGGCGTGGACGCCTCGCACTGCGGAAGGATCATGGAGCTGATCGCCGAAGGGAAGCTGGATGCCCGCTGTCTCATCACCCACAGGACCACTCTGGAGCATATCATGGAGGCCTATGAGGTGTTTGAGAATAAGAGAGAGCATGTGGTTAAATATGCCGTGAAGGTGGGATAAGGGCGGCTTCCGTTGCTTCTTTTGTTCCTTTATCAGGATCGTTTCCGGCCGTTATTCTGCCAGACCGGACAGATTGCGTTTGATCTGTGCTGCCACATCCGGATGATTCCTCCTTCCGCAGGCACTCCGCCGTCGCACCCGTTCCGTGCGCGAGCATCTCCTCGGGCGTGCCGGAAAAGATCACCGTACCGCCCTGCTGTCCGCCGCCCGGCCCAAGGTCCAGGATGTGATCGGCGGCCCGGATGAGCTGCTGGTTGTGCTCCACTACGATGACTGTGTTTCCGGCATCCACCAGCCGGTCCAGCAGGAGGAGAAAATGCTCCACATCCTGCGGATGTAGCCCTCTGGTAGGTTCGTCCAGAAGATACAGATTCCGCCCGGAGGAGGCTTTCAGAAGCTCTCTGGCCAGCTTCAGGCGCTGACATTCTCCTTCCGAAAGGGTGGTGAGGGGCTGGCCGAGGGTGAGGTAATCAAGGCCCACCTCATCAAGCAGCCGCAGAACGCGCAGGATGGAACGGAGCAGGGCGGTTTCCGCAGCTCGGGAAGGAATACGCTTTCCGGGAAGGGCTGTCTGCGCAGACGCTGCCGAAGGCTGCGGCCCGGGGGCATCGGGCTGCGCAGGCGCTTTAAATACGGAAAGCGCCTCCTCCACGGACAGATCCAGAACATCCGAAATGGAAAGGCCGCGGAAGCGCACGGCGAGCACTTCTTCCCGGAAGCGTCTGCCGCGGCAGGCGGGACAGGTCACTTCGGTGTCCGCGAAGAAAACCAGGTGGTTTCGCACGGTGCCCATGCCCTCGCAGACCTCGCACCGGCCGCCGGGCCGGTTGAAGGAAAAGGCGGCGGCGTCCGGCCGCCGGGCGCAGGAGGACGGTTCATCGGCGCCCGTCTCTCCATATTCCGCGAACAGCTTCCGGATGGGCGTGTACAGGTCCGTAAAGGTAGCCACGTTGGAGCGTTTCATGCGGCGGGCGGAGAGCTGCTCCACGGATACGATGCGGGAAAACTGCCCGCAGCCGCGGACGATATTTTCCTCTCCGGTCTGCCGGTCGCCTCCGGCGAGGAGAGAAAAGACCAGCGTGGATTTTCCCGAGCCGGAGGGGCCGGTAACCGCGGTCAGGCAGCCGGTGGGAAAATCCACATCCAGGTGCTTCAGGTTGTAGAGGCAGGCGTTTCGGATCTGAAGCTGCCCGCCGTCCCCGGGACGGAAGGACTGCCTGACCGGAGGAACGGCGCGCAGGTAACGGCCGGTGACGGAAGCCGGATGGGAAAGCAGGTCATTCAGCGTTCCCGCAGCGACTATTTTTCCGCCGAAACGTCCGGAGCCGGGACCGATCTCTACGATGTGGTCGGCGGCGCGCATCACGTCAGGATCGTGCTCGATGACCAGAACGGTGTTTCCCAGATCGCGCAGGCGGAAAAGAAGGGAGAGCAGTCCTTCCGTGTCCCTGGGGTGCAGTCCCGCGGTCGGCTCGTCCAGGATATAGATCAGCCCGGTCAGCTCGGACGCCAGGGCGGCGGAAAGCTTCAGCCGCTGCAGTTCCCCGCCGGACAGGGTGGGGACCGTCCGGCTGCAGGTCAGATACCCAAGCCCCAGCCTGCGGATGCGGGAAAGCTTTGTGGAAAGGTCCGTCAGGTAGTCCTGTACCAGGCTCCGGCGGCTGTCAGACAGAGACGCGTCCAGATCGCTGACCCAGCCGGAAAGGGCGTCCAGAGAAAAGCCGGCAAGCTGCGGAAGCCGGACGCCGTTTACCGTAACCTGTCTGCTTTCCTCCTTCAGCCGCTCTCCGCCGCAGGCCGGGCAGGGAGCAGGATGAAAATAAGCCTCCAGCTCTCCCCGTTTTTCGCCCCGGTTGTTCAGTCTGCGAAGCAGAACCGCCAAAAGTCCCTCAAACCGTCCGCCGGATACGGTACGGGGCGGCTTTTTTTCCGGAAAGGCGCGGGTGATCTCAGAACTTTCCACACCCTCGTACAGGAGGGCCTTCTGCAGAGGATCAAACCGAATGACCGGAAGACCGGCCGGGACCGAAAGGCCGTAGTGCCGGCAGGCCGCGTAAAAGGCTTCGGTCTGGTATCCTCCGTATTTTGCCTCCCAGAACCGGACGGCCCCGTCTTCCAGAGACCGGGATTCATCCACGGCGGCGGCCCGGTTGAGGGAGCGGATCTCGCCCATGCCTTCACAGACCGGACAGGCTCCTTCCTTCGTATTAAAAGAAAAATCCGCCGCGGTGAGCTTTTTCATTTTCCGGCCGCAGGCGCTGCAGTACTGGTAGACCAGATATTCCTTTCCGCTCTGACCGGGGCGGGAGGCGGTGCGGACCTCTTCCCTGCAGTCGGCCGCGCAGATTTTCTTCCCGCAGTGCGGGCAGGAACGCATTCCCAGCTTTTCCCAGAGCGTCCGCAGATCGGTATAGAGATTTGTCACTGTGCCCACGGTGGAACGGGGATTGCGGTTCTGGTCGGTCTGGGTGATCACAACGGCCGGAGAAGCGTTTTTTACATACTCTACCGCAGGCTTCGCGATTCCCTGAAAGGATATGGCCTCCAGATACTGCCTCTGGCATTCCATGTACAGAACGTCGATCAAGAGCGTGGATTTGCCGGAACCGGACAGCCCGGTGAATACGGTCAGGCTGTTTCTGGGAATGTCCAGAGAGACGGATTTCAGGTTCTTTTCGGAAGCGTTTAGGATGGAGATGGGTTTCATACAGGGCTCCTTTTGTGAAAATGAATGCAGAAAGAAGGCCGGTATTTTCCGACAGAGCCGCCCTGTCAGGAAAGCTGCTTCACTTCACAGTCCTTTTTGTAAAAACAGATTCCATAGGCCAGCACGGTTCGGTAGCCCTCCTCCTGCAGGCCCTCCCGGTAACGCCGGTCTCTGATCTGGGCCAGCGCGGCGTCGCAGAGGGAATCCATATCCCGGTAGCTGCGCGCGGCTTTCAATTCAAGAAGGATGGCCCGTCCCTTCAGACCCGGCGTTTTCAGGATGAGATCGGGTCTTCCCGTACCGGCTCCCCGGTTGGACAGGATCCGGTAGCCCGGCATGTTCTGCAGGATTCCGGTCAGAAAACCGTGATAATAATTTTCCGCATAGTCATAAAAGCTGATGGATTCCTGAAGCAGCCGGGAGAGCTCTTCCGATATTTTTCCGGTATCTCCGTTTTCCAGCGCGTGAAACAAAGGACGAAGATCCTGCTTTTTCAGGTTCGAAGAAAACCAGCTGGTCACGGTGCTCTTATAAATGTGCAGCACCTCCTTATTGGGGATGGCGAGGCTGCAGTACTGCGTATCCCAGTCAAGACGGCGGGACACCTGCTTCAGGTAGCCGGTAAAAAGCAGAAAGTTCCACAGATTATCCTGACTTTCATGAATATCCTCATAGGTGATTTCTTCATGAACCGGTTTCTCGATGGTGGAACCGGTAATCAGAAGCTCGATCTCTTCCCGGACATTCAGGTCCGCCTGTTCGATGAGCTCCCGGACGATCTGATTGCTGCTGGTATTGGACCAGTAAGGCGCGGGCAGCGCCTGCGGATTGGCGGTCAGGGCGTCCACATAGTTCAGGATGCTCCAGGGGTTATACACCTCTTTGTTCCCAAACAGATATCCGTCATACCAGCCGCGGATGACGGGAAGAGCCGCGCTTCGCTCATAATCCGCGGCCATCCGTTCCACTTCCGCGGGGGTAAAACCGAAATATTCCTCGTATGTTTCACTGAGGATGGAATTTACCTTCAGATTGTTCAGCCCGGTGAAAATAGACTCCTTTGTGATGCGCAGGCAGCCGGTAACGACCGCAAAGTGCAGGGAAGGATTGGATTTCAGGGCGGATTCAAACAGAGAACGGATAAAAACGGTCATTTCCGGATAGAATCCGGCGAAATAAGCGTTTTCCAGAGGAACGTCATATTCATCGATCAAAATCACGGCAGGCTGTCCATAATGCTGATGGAGCATACGGGAAAGGAAAAACAGGGCGGTATAATAGTCCTGATCCGTCCCGCGGCGCTCCGCCAGGCGCTGGAAGCGGAGCCGGTCGGCCTCGATCGGAATTTCAGGCAGTATTTCCATATGTCGCTGATATTCCTCTTCCAGAGCGGCTTTCAGGGCGCCATAGGCCAGCTCCCAGACAGGCTGCTTCGCGGATTTCAGGGAAAGCTGTATCACCGGATAACGGTTCATCTGTGAAAGGACACCATCGTCCGCCTTCATGACCTGAAGGCCGCGAAAAAGCCCGCGCCGGTCCGCATTTTTCTCTTCCGTCCCCGCGTCCTCAAAAAAGTACCGCAGCATGCTCAGATTCAGCGATTTCCCGAAACGGCGCGGCCGGGTGAAGAGGTTTACCTCCCCTTTCTTTTCAAGCAGTTCACTGATGAGCCATGTTTTATCCACATAATAATATCCTTTGGAGATCAGTTTTTCAAAATCGTCAATGCCGATAGGGAGCGGTTTGTAAGCCATCGTGTTCTCCTTTCCATGAATCTGATCCGGAAAGCCGGTGTGAGCGGAAGGATATCCGGAGCCATCTGAACATGAAGATGATACTATGGGTGCACAAGTTATAACTTAAGAAGAAAGCGCCGCCTGATGGGGCATTTTCGCCTCAAGCCGTGGGCTGCGGTAATCTCCGCGCAATCATTATAACAGATTACAGAAGGGGGTTCCAGAGAGATATCGCTAAAACCAGCGATAGGGAAAAAAGATAAAGTTCAGGGGAAATATGCCCCTGAATACTCTCGGGGCGGTTTCCGGTTTTCCAATCCCTGGCTTCTGTGTTAAAATCATTTCGGCAGCCAGCGCCGGGGATGGGGGAAAGGATTTTCCGTCACGCTGGTTTCAGTATTTTAGAATTTTAGAATGGAGGGAAAGCTGGGAAATGGAAGAGCATGATATGATCGTAAATCTGAAAAACATCGAATACCGGGAGCCGGAGGATGGGAATCTGCGGATCAAACGGGCTTTCGCGGGGGATAAGGAAACGATTCTCCGGTTTGTGCGGGAGAATTTCAGCGAAGGCTGGGCCGGAGAGGCGGAGTGTGCCATCCTGCAGTCGCCTGCCCAGTGCTTTATCGCTACGGATCATGGCAGGGTGCTGGGCTTTGCCTGCTATGATACTTCGGCGAAGGGATTTTTCGGACCCATCGGTGTGCTGGAAAGCGAGCGGGGAAGGCAGATTGGGAAATATCTTCTGCTGAAAACGTTGGATACTATGAAAAGCGTGGGTTATGGCTATGCCATCATCGGCTGGGTGGGAGAAGCGGAAGGCTTCTACCGCAAGACGGTACATGCGGAGGTAATCCCGGATTCCGCGCCGGAAAACAGTGTATATACCAATCTGGTGCGGATGCTGTAAGACCGCGATATCTGTGCAGGGGCACGGCATCGGGAAGTAAAATCAAAAAGAAGAAAAACAGGCAGAGGGCCTTCCTTTTGAAAGGGGAGAAGCCGTCCTGCCTGTTTTTTTGAAAACATCCCGGAGCGGGATCCCGTAGGAAACCCGCCGGGCCTTTTGGGCTTTCGGTTACATGCGCTTCGTGATCAGCTTCGCAGCCTCGCCGCCCAGCATGGGAAGGAAGGCGAGTACCAGCGCCATGATGATCTCGTCAAAAGAGAGCGCCACGGTGCTGAATACCGGATTCAGGAAGGGCACGTAAATGCTGGCGATCATGAACAGCATGGATACCAGCACGCACTTGTTCAGATAGCTGTTTTCAAAGACCTTCATCTTAAAGACGGAGGTGGATTCGGAACGGGCGGAGTAAGCGCGCAGCAGCTCGCCCAGAACCAGGGTGAGGAAGCAGGCGGTTCTCGCCACATCCAGGGAATCATGCATATACAGTCCGTATACGAAGGAGCCCAGGGTTCCCAGTGCCAGCGCGATGCTCTGGATCAGCACGGCCACGGTCATTTTCCTGTCCACAATGGGCTCGGAAGGATCGCGGGGCTTGCGGTTCATGGTG
>DWUW01000300.1 GCA_019120525.1 Candidatus Eisenbergiella stercorigallinarum
GTAATCTTTGTTAAAAATATACAAATTTGATCTCTTGTCCACACTGTAAAAGAACTATGTTTTGTTCAATCTGGCATTGCGTATTCATTATTATGTTATTTAATATATTTTATTTAGATTACTTCAAGAAACCGGTTGCAAAAATTCAAAGAAAAATAACTATCATCAGCTTTTTTTCGATACAAAAGGGCTGCCGCACTAATTCCCTTACTTAGTGCGGCAGCCCCTGCCAATCTCTTTACCTGATTTGTAAAATATCTTTCCTGGTCTCATCCGATATTCCGGATATAACTGAAATTTATAGTTTTCGCGGGCGCTTCCCGTTCGATAGGACCGCAGCCCGCCTACAGCAGGATCTCTCTCTGCAGGGCAAAGGAATAAATGATCTTCTCCTTTACCTTCTTCCGGGTCAGCTGCTCCAGCGCCCTGGCATAATAATCCAGCTGGGCGCGGTAGCGGTTCACAAGCTCCTGCGGCTGTGAAACGGCGTCGGTCTTATAATCGGCCACCACCAGTTCGCCATCCTCCTCAAAGTAAACGTCAATGATTCCCTGGATCAGCACAGTTTCCTCCTCCGGGAATTCCGCTCCAAGCTCCGAAGCGGGAAGGCCCAGGACAAAAGGCTGCTCCTTATGCAGAACCCCCGCCCCATCCGCACGGGCCATCCGGCCGGCAAGAGAGCTGTTCAGGAAAAGCGCCAGCCTGCGGGGACTGACCGCCTGCCGGTATTCCGGCGGCAGCTTTCCCTGCTCCTGCATTTGGTCCAGCAGCGCTTTCAGCTCTGCTTCCGCCGGTTCCGCGCCTTCGCGCTTCTGCCAGTCCGCAAAAGGAAACAGCTCCAGCGCCTTATGGTAGGCGCTTCCTCTCGCCGCGCCGCCCAGACTGTCTTCGCTTCTGACAAAACGGGGCAGATAAGGGATCACCTCTTCCTCCTCAAACAGGTGATACGCTTCCTCCGCTGCTTCCGCCATACCTGCCTTCTTCAGCTCGGACACGGTAGTCTTGGTATAAAGGCCCGCCAGGTTCTGATGGGGATATCCGCTCTTCAGCCGGGCCTGCAGACGGATGAGGGCGTCCTGCGCAGAATCCGCGGAAACATTCTGTTGCGGATGGTCCGCCTGTTCCGGGCGGGCGGTCTGTTCCGGCTGTCCGCTCTGTTCCATCCCTGGCATTCCCGTGCCTCCCGCTGCCTCCTGCAAGAAGGCCTTCAGCTCCATCAGCCGCTCCTCCCGGCCCTGTTCCTTTTCCACCTGTCCGGCAAGAAGCCCGGAGGCGTCCGTAAGGCCGATCTTCTGTCCGGTCTGCTGCCAGGCGGGCAGGAGCCAGTCCAGATAGCAGGACGCGCCTGCCCTGAGAAAATAGGGCAGGTACCTGTCCTTTTGGAAAACATCCGGCTCACCCGGCATGCAGGCTGAAGCTTTCGCCCTCCGCTTTTCTGCCAGGCTTTCCTGCTGTGCCTCCTCCCCCTGCAGCCTTTCCGCGTCTTCCGCCTTCAGGCTTCCGGTGAGGATCAGCTTCTCCTGGGCGCGGGTCATGGCCACATACAGGATCCGCAGCTCCTCACCCAGGCTGTCCCGCTGCAGTTTTCCCGCCATCACGCTCTTTTTTAACGTTCCCTGCTTCATACGCAGAACGCTGTCCACATGATCCAACCCGATCCCCAGATCCATATCCACGATCACGGGCTTTGCGGCGTCCTGCAGGTTGAACCGTTTTCCCAGGCCGGAAACGAAGCAGACGGGGAATTCCAGCCCCTTGGAGCGATGGATGCTCATGATGCGCACCGTATCCGCATTTTCATCCTGGAGACTGGCCTCGCCGTAATCAATGTCGTATTTTTCCACCTGCTCCATATAGCGGATGAAATGAAACAGGCCGAAATAACTGGTCTTTTCAAAGGTCTCCGCACGGGACAGAAGCATTTCCAGATTGGCCCGCCGCTGTTCTCCGCCAGGAAGGGCGGAGGCCGTGTACAGATAGCCCGTCTCCTCCAGGAATTTTCCGATCAGCTCATGGATGGGCAGATAAACGGCAAGGTCGCGGAAGTGCTCCAGAAGGACAAGAAAGCGCGCCGCTTTTTCCCGGATCTCCTCTTCCTCTCCCTCCCGCGCATAGAGGCACAGGCTTTCATACAGCCTTCCCTGCTCCTCCTTCGCCCGGATCAGGGCGATCTCCCGGTCCGTAAGAAATGCCGCCGGGCTTTTGAGCACGCCGAAAAGCGGGATATCCTGCAGGGGATTGTTCAAAACCCGCAGGAAATTCAGAACAGTCTGCACCTCAGCAGCCGCAAAATACCCCGTTCTTGATGTGATATATACCGGGATCCCTTCCGCCTCCAGCACCTTTTTAAAGGTTTCGTCCCAGCCGGAAGGGGAGCGGAGCAGGATCACCATATCCGAATAGCGGGCAGGCCGAAGCTGCTTCGTTTCCCCGTCCGTCACAGGCAGCTTCCCCACCAGTTCCCGGATCCGCCCCGCAACTGCCATGGCCTCCCGCTCCTTTTCCTCCATTCCGTCTTCTCCGGGAACGCAGAGCAGGACCTCCGTGCGGTAGGCATCCTCCCCGCCGGGCTGCGCTTCCTCCTCCGGAAAAACCGCACCCGGATAAAGGGCCGCGTCCTCATCATAGGCCACGCCGCCCAGGTCCTTTCCCATCAGGCAGGAAAAAACGTCGTTCACGCTCTCCGTCACCTGCCTGCGGCTGCGGAAATTTTTCTTCAGGTCGATCCTGCGCTCCCTGTTCTTCTGATCCGCGCCTTCCTGATCCTGTGCTTCTTCCTCCCGTTTCCGGTAACGGTCGAATTTTTCCATGAACAGCTCCGGCCTTGCCAGGCGGAACCGGTAAATGCTCTGCTTGACATCCCCCACCATAAAACGGTTGTAACGGCCGTCCTCTTCGCCGGAAATGCTGAGAAGCAGATACTCCTGCACCAGGTTGCTGTCCTGGTATTCGTCGATCATGATCTCCTCATAGATTTCCCGCAGCTGCAGGGCCGTGCGGGTGGGCCGAAGCTTTCCGTCCTCCCTTTCCAGCAGGATGGAAAGGGCCAGATGCTCCATATCGTGAAAATCCAGGATGCCCCGTTCCCTCTTTTTTTGCGCAAACCGGCGGCAGAATTCCTGCGCCAGCCCGAGAAGCGTGCGCGCAAAGGGCGCGCACGCACGCATCCGCTCCGCCTGGGCCTGCGCGGAAGCATAAAAATATTTCTCCTTCAGCCCGGAAAGCAGGTCCTTCACCGTGCCGCGAAGCTCCTTCGCCCGTTCCCTTTTTTCCGTGGAAACGGCCGGGTCCTTTTTAGCGCTGATCCGGCCGAAGGAAAGGCCCGAAAGGCCGTCGAAGAGCGCCTCATAGCTTTCCCGGCGGGACAGCTCCTCCACCTGGCCAAGATCCTCCAGAAGGGTATCCTGATACATATACGGCCCGTCCGGCTCCCGGCAGAGGGCGAGCGCCTGTTCCAGAAGCTGCCCGGCTTCGGAAAGCTGCCGCTTCACGTGGCTTTTCAGTTCCTCCATCCAGGGGCAGGCATCCAGGCCGCCCTCCGGCACATCGTAGTCCCTTTTATGCTCCTCCAGCCATTCCTCCGGCCAGGGATAGCTCATGGCGAACTCATACAGGGAAAGGAGCTGTTCCTCCAGCCTTTTGTCGTTTCCCTGGGGAGAAAAATATTCCGCCACCTCCTGAAAGCTTCCGGTTCTCGCTGCCTCCCCTTCCTTCGCTTCGGTCTCTTCCTCCGCGAAGCGTTCCTCCAGCAGATCGGAAAGCACGTCCCGCTTCAGCAGCCGGATCTCGCCCTCATCCGCCACCCGGAAATCCGGATCCAGCCCGATCTCGTCGAAATGGTTGCGGACCAGATACAGACAGAAGCTGTCGATGGTGGTGATCTGGGCATGGTGGATGAGGGTGAGCTGCCGGATCAGATGGGCGTTCTCCGGCTGCTCCTCCACTGCCCGGGAAAGGGCAAGGCTGATCCGCTCCCGCATCTGCGCGGCGGCGGCGCTGGTAAAGGTCACCACCAGAAGCCTGTCGATATCCACGGGATGGACAGGGTCCTCCACCATCCGGATGATCCGCTCCACCAGGACGGCCGTTTTGCCGCTGCCCGCGGCGGCGGAGACCAGCACGCTCTCTCCCCGCGCGTCGATGGTTTCCTGCTGTTCCTTTGTAAATGTCACTGCCATCCCGCTTCACCTCCCTGTCCGTTCCGGCTCTTCCTGTGTCTCCTTCAGTGCCTGTTCCATCCGTCTCAGCGCTTCCTTCTCCTCCAGCTTCTCCAGCGTCCGGTCCTCATAGCCCGGGATCCTTCGGTCAAAGCCGCAGACCCGGCTGTAGGGACAGTAGGTGCAGGCTCCCTGTCCGCCCCCCGCCTGGCGGTAAGGATTTAAGGGGATCCTGCCCTCCAGGATCTCCGTTCCGATCTGGCGGATCTTCAGATTCACATAGTCGGAAATGACCTTAAATTCCCCTCCGGACAGCAGGCTGGAACGAGCTCCCGGCTGGCCGTCCCTTTTTCTCTCCACAGGGATCACGTCAGACCGTCCGGTAAAATGGGCGTCCAGCCCGTCGATCACCTTTTCCTCCGAGCTGACCACTCCCGTCATGCGGAGTTTTCCCAAAATCTCCTTCTGCACCCTCGCCGCGAGGGCCTCCTCGTCTTCCCTGTCTGCCTCCGGATCCTCCTTGGGCTCCACGATCGGATCATGCACCCGGTAATACAGCATGGCCGCGGGAAGCACCTCATCCTTCGGATACTCCTTCTGCTCCAGCTCCATGGCCGCGTTCAGATAGACCACCAGCTGCAGCTGCAGGCCGTAGTACAAAGCCGCCAGGCTGAAATCCCGGCTGCCCGATTTATAGTCGATGACCTTCACATACACCCGGTCCCTGCCGGAAGGGCTCTCCTGCGCCGGCTGCCGCCAGGTATCCACCCGGTCGATCCGGCCCCGCAGACGCAGCTTTTCCTCTCCGGACAGGGCGATGTTCACCGCATCCAGATCCTCCAGCACGGAAAAGGACACTTCAAAATGCTCCGGAGAAAAGGCTCCCTTTTTCAGCTGGTACTGGAGGGTCGAAACGGTGCGCTTCAGGATCCGCTTCATGCGGGTGATCAGATGCCGGTTTCTGGCGCTGTCAAACAGGACCGCGCTGCCGTAGGAAGCCGCGAAAGCCTCCACCGCCTCCTCCACCAGCGCCTCTCCCTCCTCCTTCGGGAAGTCAAACCAGGTATAGCCCTTTTCCTTCAGCTTTTCTCCGAAGATCTCCAGAACGCCGTGGAACAGATTTCCCATATCCACCGCCTCGAAGCTGTAGTCCTCCCGCTCCTTCAGATACAGGCCGTACTGCAGAAAATGCGCGTAGGCGCAGGAGGCGTACTGCTCCAGCCGGCTGACGCTTCCCAGAAGGGTGCTTCCGAACAGGGCCAGGGCCGCCGCCTTTCCAAGAGGCTGCTCCCGGTACGTCCGGAAGGCGGCGCTCACCATGCGCCCGCTCCACTCCGCCGTTTCCGCTGACACCGCGTAGACCTGATACAGCCTGGCAAACCGCTCCAGCTCTCCGTTTTCTTCCGAAAGCCTTCCGTCCGCATAGCGGCGGAGTCCCTGTACCAGCCAGGCCCTGCCGTCGTTTAGGGACTGCACCTGGTCGATCTCCGGCTTTTCCTCCGGATGCAGGACGCAAAGTGCGGGAAACAGCTTCCTCACCATGCTCACCAGATATGACGGGCGCAGGGCCTTTCCCTCCCCGTTCATCCGCGCCCAGGAAAGGAACAGATGGCAGGAGGGCTTCGTCATGTTCATATAAAGATAAAGCCTCTGCATGTACATCTGCTGTCTGGGTGTGGGCGCAAGCTCCAGCCCGCTTCCCTGGAGGAACTCCCGGTCCACATCGGAAAGCAGCCCTCTGCTTTTTGCCGCTTTGGGGATATAGCCGTCGTTCGCCCCGATGAAAAACAGAGCCTTCACTCCGGTCAGTCTGGTCCGTTCCACGTCTCCGGCCACCACCCGGTCCACGTTCCGTGGCACGGTGCCCACCTGGATCTCCGAAAGCCCGGCCTCCAGGATCCGGTAAAATTCCTCCATCTTCACGGGTTCGTCTCCCAGAAGCTCCACCATCTGATCCAGAAGATCCATCACCAGCCGGTAGACCTGGGCATATTCCATGGCGCGCACCTCGTCCTGCGCCTGATGAAACCGGTTCTCATATTCCTTCAGCTTCCGCTGCACCCCGTTTTTCTCAATAAAGGCATATAGCGCGCGCACCAGCTCCTCCGTCCGGGAGGGCCGCTCCAGAAGCGGGGAAAGCTGTTCCAGCAGCCGCTGTCTGAGGCCGTTCAGCCGCTCCAGCTGCTCCACCGCGTCCTTCTGCGCCATTTCCTGCGTTCTTATGGTAAAAATATCGCTCCACTTTTTTCTGCCCCGGATGCCCGCCGCCATGGCATAATTTTCCAGCTCGTCCACTTCCTCTCTGGAAAAATCAGCCAAACCGCTCCTTAAATAATGGAACACCGTCTCATAGCTGAAATTCTGCGCGACGATCTGCAGGGCGCTTTTGATGTATTCCAGAAAAGGATTCAGCACGATCCCCCGTGTCCGGTCCAGATACAGCGGAATGTCGTAGAGGGCGGCGAAGGTTTCCAGATCGTTTGCATAGGCGGACAGATCCCCCGCGATCACCGCCACGTCCCGGTAACAGTCTCCGGTGCGCCGCAGGTACTCCCGGATGGCGATACAGACCTGCCGCACCTCCTCTCTCTGGCTGGACGCCTCAAAGAGCGTGACGGATTCTGCCGCATCCGCCCCCGGATAGGGACGCAAAGGATAGCGAAGCAGATGCTGCTCCAGCCAGGAGAGCGGCGCGTTATTCTTCAGTCTGGCCACCGGCCTTTCAGTGAAAATCACGTCCCTCCCCCGCTCCACGCCCGCCTCCGCGGCGATCTTCGTCAGAGCTGCCACCGTTTTTTTACTCAGATGGAACAGCTCCTCCTCCCCGCCCGCATCCTCAAAGCTCTCCCTTCCGTCCGCCGGAACAGTCACGATGACTTCCTGCGCCAGCTCCATCAGCGCCCGCAGCACCCGCTTCTGCACCGGCGTGAAATCCACGAAGCCGTCTACCGCCACGACCGCTCCCCGCACCAGCCGGGACTGAAAAAGGCGCTCCGCCAGAAGCCCCAGCGTTTCCTCCGCAGTCACGTAGCCCTTTTCCATATATTCCCGAAAGCCCTGATAAATGACGCCCAGATCCTTCAGCTTGTGATACAGCCCGCCTCTTCCGTTCGCGTATTCCGTCAGCGCCTTAAGCTCCTTCGGCCCGATCCCGTACTGCATGAATTCCGACAGAACGGACTTCACCTCATGGACATAGCCCGTCTTGTTCAGGCTGGGACCGATCACCGTGGTCTTTTCCTTCAGCCCGCCCGCGATTTTACGGATCACCAGGCTCTTTCCCGTGTCATCCAGGACCGTCCTGGCATCCTCCCCCACCTCCTCAAAAACCCGATGGGCCAGACGCGAAAAGGAAAGCGCGTCGATATTCATGATCCCCTTCCTGGGATGCAGCCGCACCAGCTCCGCCTGGGTCTGCATGCTGAACTGGTCCGGAACGATCAGAAAAAAGTTCTGCTCCGGATGCTCCATGGAACGCTCTATGATCTCACGGTACAGCGCCGTGCTCTTTCCCGCGCCTGACGCGCCGATATAAAAACGCAGTGACACTTTTTGTTCCTCTCCTTCCAGCCGCCCCAGACGGCATTGAAATGAACCGGAAGGCTTCCCGGCCGCCGCGGTCCGGAAACCCGAACGGGTCCGGGAAAGCCTAAACTGCAGACAGATACCCTGCTTCCTGTAAAAAATGCTCCAGATATTCTGACGCCCTTTTTTCCGACATTCCAAAGTATTTTCCCAGTTTTTCCCGGATCTGCTCCCGGCTGCTTCCGTTTTCCAGATTGTCCAGGATCATCGCACGAATCCCCTCTTCTATCCCTTCCTTTTCGGTATAGTGCTCCGACGCGTCCTCGAGCTGTCCCGGATCTACCGCCTGAATGCCGCCGAATACGGCGCCGTTCATCAGATCGGCAAATCTGGCATTGTCCTCCAGAT
>DWUW01000301.1 GCA_019120525.1 Candidatus Eisenbergiella stercorigallinarum
TACGGACGTGACGGAGGTGGTGGAGCGGGTGATGCCCGCCATTGTGGCGATCACCAACGAATCCGTGACCTCCATCGAAAGCTTCTGGGGACAGACATATGAGCAGCAGCAGGAGTCCGCGGGAAGCGGCATCATCATCGGGGAAAATGACGAGGAGCTGCTCATTGCAACCAATAACCATGTGGTGGCGGATGCGACGCAGCTTTATGTGAGCTTTATCGACAACGCTATCGTGGAAGCAAAGGTCAAGGGAACCAGCCCTTCCATGGATCTTGCCGTGATCGCGGTGAAAAAGGAAAATGTGGAAGCCGATACGAGAGAGGCGATTACCATCGCCCAGATGGGGGATTCCGATTCCCTGAAGGTGGGCGAGCCTGTGATTGCCATCGGAAACGCCCTGGGCTACGGCCAGTCCGTAACGACCGGGGTGGTCAGCGCCCTTAACCGTGTCCTTGAGGTGGATGAGACAGGAACCAGCAACGCGATGATCCAGACGGACGCAGCCATCAATCCCGGAAATTCCGGCGGGGCCCTGCTGGATATCAACGGACAGGTGATCGGCATCAATTCCAACAAGATCGGTGGAAACGCCATTGAGGGCATGGGCTATGCCATTCCTATTTCCGCAGCGCAGCCCATCATTGAACAGCTGATGAATCAGGAGACGAGGGAAGCGCTGAGCGAGGCGGAAAAGGGATACCTTGGCATTTCCTGCATCAATGTAACGGCGGCTATGGCGGAAGCCTACGGTATGCCGGAGGGGATTTATGTGGCGCAGGTATATGAGGGAACCGGAGCGGCGGAAGCCGGCATTGTGAAAGGAGATATCATTACGGGTGTGAACGGGATGACAGTGACGACCCAGGATGATCTGCTGAATGCAATGCAGTATTACGCCATCGGTGAGACTATAGAGATTACCGTGATGCATGGAAATCCTACAGAGGGTTATGCGGAGGAGTCAAGGACTGTGACGCTGACCTCCCAGGAAGCCATGAACGCCGCGCAGCAGTGAGGAAAACCGGAAAGCAGGTTTTGGAAAAGAACAGACAGGAAACAATCCGGAACAGGTACCCGCAGGTGCCTGTTCCATTTTTTGAATGTTTCCGTTTTTTATAGAAAGTTCACTTGTGCGGGGAATACCCATGCCTTATAATGAAAACTGTCTGAAAAGGGCATGGAAGAAGCATTTTTGTGAAACGCTGTGAAGGTATGCGGCATGGCGTGGAAAGGAATACAGATGAACGATTTTGAAAATAGAGAAGAGAAAGAACAGGAGAGGAACGTCAGCCCGGAGGAGCCAAAAGAAGGGAAGGATATGCCTGCGGAGGCGGGAGAAGGGGAGAGTTCCCCGGAGGCTTCAGGAAAAGCGGATGGAAAGACAGAGCAGAAGGACGGCGGGGAATCCAGATATGAGGACGTGTGCTTCATCTGCCGCAGGCCGGAAAGCAAGGCGGGGAAGATGTACCACCTTCCCAACAATATCTGCGTCTGCGAGGACTGCATGCACCGCACCATGGATACGGTGAGCCAGTTCGATTATCAGGGGCTTCTGAACAACCCCCAGGTGATGAACATGCTCAACAACATGCATAAGGACGGAAAATATCCCAACATCAGCTTCGTAAACCTGTCCGACCTGCAGGGAAGCGGCGGGATCCCGAACAAGCAGAAGATCAAGAGGAAGGCGAAGGAACAGGAGAAGGAAAAGGAGCCGGTTTTCAATATCAAAAATATTCCCGCCCCGCATAGGATCAAGGCCAGCCTGGACGAGTATGTGATCGGCCAGGAGAAGGCGAAGAAGATCATTTCCGTGGCGGTCTACAATCACTATAAGCGTGTGGCCACGAATACCATGGACGATATCGAGATCGAGAAGTCCAACATCCTCATGATCGGCCCCACCGGTTCCGGAAAGACCTATCTGGTAAAAACCCTGGCGAGGCTTCTGGACGTGCCGCTGGCCATCGCGGACGCCACCAGCCTGACGGAGGCGGGATACATCGGAGACGACATCGAGAGCGTGGTGTCCAAGCTTCTTGCCGCGGCGGACAACGACGTGGAGCGGGCGGAAAAGGGCATCATTTTCATCGACGAAATCGACAAGATCGCCAAGAAGAAAAACACCACCTCCCGGGATGTGAGCGGGGAATCCGTACAGCAGGGGATGCTCAAGCTCCTGGAGGGCAGCGAGGTGGAGGTGCCGGTGGGCGCGAACAGCAAGAACGCCATGGTGCCTCTGGCCACGGTGAACACGAAGAACATTCTGTTCATCTGCGGCGGCGCGTTCCCGGATCTGGAGGACGTGATCAAGCAGCGGCTGACGAAGCAGTCCAGCATGGGCTTCGGAGGCGAGCTGAAGGATAAATATGACAAAGATCCGGACATCCTTTCCAAGGTGACGGTGGAGGACCTGCGGGCCTTCGGCATGATCCCGGAATTCCTGGGAAGGCTTCCCATCGTCTGCACCCTGCAGGGGCTGACGAAGGAGATGCTCATCCGGATCCTGAAGGAGCCGAAAAACGCGATCCTCAAGCAGTACCACAAGCTGCTGGCGCTGGACGAGGTGGATCTGGAATTTGACGACGGCGCGCTGGAAGCCATCGCGGACAAGGCCATGAAGAAGGATACGGGCGCGAGGGCGCTGCGCGCGATCATCGAGGATTTCATGCTGGATATCATGTATGAGATTCCGAAGGACGACAACATCGGCAGAGTGACCATCACGAAGGACTACATTGAAGGAACCGGCGGCCCCATGATCGAGATCCGGGGAGCGGGCTACGCGCTGCCGGAGCACGCGGCTTCCACGGGCGTCTGAGTGCGCGGTGTTAACGGGCATCCGGGGAAAACAGTCCTCCGTGCGGATGACGGCAGCTGGCGGGCGCTGATGTGACCAGGCGGAGGCACCAGTAACGGGGAATCGTCATAGGATATAAGAAAACGGGAGCGCCCGTTATGACCTGCAGGGATAGGATCCTTTCCGAGGATTTTCAGGATTTTCTCACCTATTATATTTTACCGGAAGGCACGCTGGAGGAAGAGGTATCCGGCGGGGCCTTCTGCTCTGTGCCGGTGAGCGGCAGGCTCTGGTCGGTTTATTTTAACCGGCGGAGCCTGCCGCCCCTTTCTTTTTCCGGCTATCAGTACCGCTATGTGACGGAGCTGTACGGCCTCGCGGAGGAATTCGTATGGGGCGCGCAGGGGCAGCGCTTCGATCCGCAGCCGCTGAATGCAGGCGGGATTACGCAGCTGCAGGGAGAGCCTCTTTTTCTGACGGGAAGAAACGTGGTGATCGGTTTCGCGGATACGGGGATCGATTACCGAAGCCCCGTGTTCCGGCGACAGGACGGAAGCAGCCGGATCCTGGCGATCTGGGATCAGACCGATCAGACGGGAACGCCTCCGGAAGGCTTTTATTACGGCAGCGAATATACGAGAGAGCAGATCGATACGGCGCTTTCTCTGGAAAATCCTCTGGAAGCGGTGCCGGTTACGGATGAGAACGGCCACGGGACGAGAATGGCCTCCGTTGCCGCGGGAAGCGCCGTAAACGAGGGGATCGACTTCCTGGGAGCGGCGCCGGACGCGGACATCGTGGTGGTGAAGCTGAAGCAGGCCAAACACTACCTGCTGGATTTTTACCTGATCCCGGAGGGCGTTCCCGCCTATGAGTCCAACGATATCGTCCTTGCGGTCAAATATCTGAATTCCTTCGCGGTTCCCTTCGTCCGGCCGGTCTGCATCTGTCTGGGAATCGGCAGAAGCTTCGGGGATCACCGGTCGAATTCGGCGCTTTCCCGCTATCTTTCCGAGGTGGGCTCCGACATCAACCGGGCGGTTGTGGTCTCCGGAGGGAACGAGGGGAATACGGCGCACCACTATGCGGGAACCGTGACGGAGAGGGAATCGGAGGAAATCGAGGTTCGCGTGGGGGAAGGAACGAGAGGCTTCCTGATGGAAATCTGGGGAAATCTGCCATCGTATTTTTCCGTCATGGTCCGCTCTCCCGGCGGGGAGGAGATTCCGGTCCTAAACAGCCGGTTGGAGCGGGAGGTGGAGTATTCCTTCATCTACGGCAGGAGCAGGATCCACATCGATTATCAGTTAAACGATCCGGCGACCGGAAGCGAGGTGGCGGTGATCCGTCTGGAGGAGCCCGCGGCTGGAGTCTGGACCTTCCGGCTGGTGCAGGAGGCGTCTGGCTACGGCGCGTTTCAGATGTGGCTTCCCATCCGGCAGTTCGTGGAGGGAAGCGTGGAATTCCTGCGCCCCAATCCGGATTCCACCCTGACCTCTCCCTCCTACGCGCAGGACGTTCTGGGCGTGTCCGCCTATAACAGCAGGAACAACAGCTTCTATGTGAATTCCGGCCGGGGCTTTGCCCTGGACGGAAGGATCAAGCCGGAACTTGCGGCTCCCGGCGTGGATCTTTCCGTCGCGTCCGGAACCCTGCGGGGCAGCGCCGTCGTGGCGTCCGCCTCCGGCACGTCCCTTGCGGCCGCCGTGGCGGCGGGAGGCTGCGCCCAGCTTTTGCAGTGGTGCGTGCCGGATGGAAATTATCCTGATATCAACGGCACCGGGCTCATCAGCTTTCTGGTGCGCGGGGCGGCGCGGGACGCCGCCCAGAGCTACCCGAACCGGACTTTCGGGTTCGGGAGACTGGACATGGCGGGCGTGTTTGACTGGATCGCGGGGATCGGGCGGGGGTGAAAGGAAAGGTCTGTTTCCTTTCCTCCCGTGTCGGCTAAAATGCAGAGAAAAGATGTTCACAAATGACCGCCATGCGGGAATACGGACTACGGGAGCCGGAATTTATTGATATGGAAATCGGTTTTCGTGTTAACCTTTATCGTATGACAGAAGACGAACATTTGGTCATGCAGGACACGATCCGGGATACTGACCAGACTATCCAAGATACTGACCAGACTATCCAAGATACTATCCAAGATGCGGACCAGACTATCCAAGATACTACCCAAGGTACAGATCAGGCTGCTTTAAAAGCAAAGCTATCTGGTGAAAAGCTTACGGATAAAGAAAGAGAGATTCTTTTGCTCATAAAAAAGCAGCATGTGCTGGAACGGCAGGGAAATAACCAGAAAGGGTTACTTTTCATGGGTCGTGAAAATACTGCTTTTGATTCCTTCTCCTATATCGAAAAAAACTGC
>DWUW01000302.1 GCA_019120525.1 Candidatus Eisenbergiella stercorigallinarum
CATAATCTGCGCAGGCACATGAAGCAGAAGCTCCGTACAGTGCAGGAAAATCCCCCACACCAGAGCCGAGGTCCCTCTTCCCCTGCCATAGCTCCACAGCCAGCAGCCTTCCAGCACACCGAGGAACCATACGGAATCCAGCGAGCCCGCCGCGAACAGACGCCGCAGAACCTCAACGACACAAAGCAGGACAAACCACAGCCAGATTCCGGTACGCTTTCCCCTTTTATACTCCTCTTTTCCGTACAGGGCAAAAAAGGCACCCGCCAGAATTCCCATATGCAGCGCGGTTTCCATCCCCGCCAAAACAAATGTCAGCATTCTCTGTCCCTCCAATCCCTCTATGTCCCTTTCTTTCATAAAATAATATAACACAGGGAACCGCAGAAAAGAAAAACCTGTAAGACCTATAAAATCGGTATGGTCGTGATGTGGAGCGCGCTCGGCTTCCTCCTCGTTCTGGATCTTTCTTTTCTTCTGAAAGCGGAAGGAATCGAATAGTCCGGCGAAATTCTGTTGTTATGCGCTGCGGCGGATATCCTGCCCGGAATCGCAGCAGCTCTTGGCTATGCACTCATCAGGGCGGGAGGCCTTGAATTTCTGATGCGTCGTCCTTCCGAAAAATGTATTTTCGATGAAGGATCCTTCACGCTGGAATATGTTCCAGCGCCCGGAAGCCGGGAACGCGAACCGAAAAACTATCATCTGATCCGGCACAGAACGCTTGCGGAACGGGCAGCGGATTACGGCGGAAATCTGAATCTTGACGGAGAATATGACTGGGGCGAATCTGTCGGAAGAGAGGTGTGGTAATGTCTTCGAAAGTTCAGCAGGGGGATGTCCTAAAAATAGAACGGATCAGGCACCCTGTTTTAATCGTGAGCACGAATTTTTTTAATGAATCCGGCGAGGTGACAGGCTGTCCCATTTATGAAGCCGGAACGGAAAGCCCGCTGCATATTGCGGTTACTGCGGATGGGATGCAGGGATATGTCCAGTGCGAGAAGCTGGCCCTGCTTGATCTGAGAGTCCGCGGGCATAAGAAAACAGGCCGCATCACGCTGAAAGAGCTGATGAATATTACAGACGCAATACAGGGAATCTTTGATTATGTCTGAGTATTTTCATCAGCCCGTTCCTTATTTATACGGAATCCCTCACGTCACGCTCTCTCCCGCCAGATGTCCGGTGGACCAGGCGATCTGCAGGTTGAATCCGCCTGTGAGGGCGTCCAGGTCCAGAAGCTCTCCCGCCAGGTAAAGGCCGGGAACCAGTCTGGATTCCATGGTGGAGGGATTGACCTCCCGGACGCTGACGCCGCCTCTCGTGATGATGGCCTCCGGGAAGCCTCTTGTTCCCGTCACATGAAGCTCCACATTCTTGATCCGGGCAGCAAATTCCTGGCGCTCCTGTCTGGTGATATCGTGCACCCGTTTCTCAGGATCGATGCCGGAAAGGGCGATCATCACGGGAGTCAGGCGGGCAGGAAAAAGCCCGTCCACCGCGTTTCGGAACTGGCGGTTCTTCGTCTCCTCAAAATCCCGAAGAAGCCGCCTGTCAAGCTGCTCTTCAGAAAGGGCCGGCTTCAGATCCAGCCGCAGCACTGCCTCCGGGATACGGGACGCGCCCTCCGTCTCCGGAATACGGAGCGTTCCCTCCGCTTCCTGCAGCGCATTTCCTGCCGCGTCCGTTTTTCCTTTTTTCTTCCCGCCCTTTGCGCCGCCCGCGCGGTAATAGCTGCTGGCACTTAAAATCAGAGGGCCGCTCACGCCGAAATGAGTGAAAAGCATCTCTCCGAAGCTCTCGTAGACCTTCTTCTTTCCCAGGAAAAGGGCGGCGGACACATTTTTCAGGGAAAGACCCTGAAGGCTCTGGCACCAGTCCTCCGCCACAGTGAAGGGCACCAGAGAAGGCTCGCAGGGCACCAGCGTATGCCCCAGCTTCTGCGCCATCCGATGCCCTTCCCCGGTGGAACCGGTCGCCGGATAGGAGAGGCCGCCGGTGCACAGGATGACCGCATCCGCGAAAAGCTCCTCTCCGGATGAAAGGCGTACACCGCACACCCTCTGTCCGGATGCCTGCGTTTGATCACCCGCACCTTCTTCCTGTACCCGGATCTCCCGGGTCAGGATCTTCTCCACAGAAGCACGCAGACGCACCGTGACGCCCAGCCGTTCCAGCTCATCCGCCAGCGTGCGGATGATGTCCGAGGAATGGTCGGAAACCGGGAAAACCCGGTTTCCCCGCTCCGTTTTCAGGGGGCAGCCCCGCTTCTCAAAAAAATCCTGTACAGCCGTATTGTCAAACCCGTAAATGGCGCTGTACAGGAACCTGGGATTGCTGACCACGCTGTCGAACAGCTCCTGCACGTCGCAGGCGTTTGTCAGATTGCAGCGGCCCTTTCCCGTGATGTAGATTTTCTTCCCAAGCTTTTCATTCTTCTCAAGAAGGAGCACCGAATGCCCCTTCCCGGCTGCGGCTGCGGCCGCCATCATGCCCGCGGCCCCGCCGCCGATTACGATCACTCTGCTCATGTTCCGTCTCTTTTCCGTTATTCTTCCTGCCTGGTCCTCTCCGCGCGCTGCGCCCGGCGCAGGACGCCCCCTCTCGCGGCCTCCACGCCGGGAAGCGTGAACAGGGAATCCTCGTCGATCCGGTCGATCTCGTCGTGCATGGACACCTGATAGTTATTCCAGGCGCCCTCCAGCTCCTCCAGGCTGTCCCGCACCATCTGCGGCCGCTTCAGGCAGAGGGCGACCACCAGGGCGTTGATCACGCTCAAAGGCCCAACCAGGGAATCCACGATAGAAACCATATCGCCCGCGGCGAACAGATTGCAGGAGGAATACAGGCACATGGGGGAATGGATGCTGTCCGTGATGGTGACGACCCTGGCGTTCCTGTCGTTGGCAAATTCCAGCGCCTTCAGGGTGCGCATGGAATACCTGGGAAAGCTGATCCCCACGATGGCGTCCTCCCTGCCGATGCGCAGCATCTGTTCAAACACCTCGCTCAGGCTGGCGGTTTTTAAAAGCACGATCCCGCCGCGGACCATATTCAGGTAAAAGCCCAAAAACTCCGCCAGAGGCGCGCAGCTGCGGATCCCAAGCACATAGACCGTCTTCGCGTTCAGCAGGATATCCACCGCCGCGTCGAAGGCCGCCGCATCCAGGGTTTCCATGGTCGCGCGGATATTGTCCATATCCCCTGCCAGAACGCTCTCGATCACCTCCGACTGGCTTCTTCCCGCGTACCGGATCCCCATGCGGTCCACCGCGTTCAGGCGGCTGGTCACCCGCGCCGCGAGCTCCGCCTGCATCTGCGGATAGCCGGAATAGCCGATCCCCGAAGCGAAGCGCACCACCGTGGATTCGCTGACATGAAGCTTATGGCCAAGCTTTGCCGCCGTCATGAACGCCGCCTGGTCGTAATGCTCCAGGATAAAAGCCGCGATCGCCTTATGCCCTTTGCTCATATGGGGAAATTTTTCATTGATCCTTGAGATGATGTCCCCGTTCTGCTCCATTGGTTTCTTCCTTCTGTCTACTTGTCTGCCTTCAGCATCAGCGCGTTCCCGTGGACGGAGATCCTCTCAAAGCTTCTTAAAAAGCTGGATACCCGGTTATAGCCGTAATCGCTCAGCTGGAACTGCGGATGCTTTTTCTTCAGATGGTCCAGCACAAGGGAAAGGTTATCCACCTTTCCGCCGTTCTTTTTCAGGAAGGCCATGATCTCCTTTTCCAGATCCTCCGGCCCCGTCTGCTCCTTCAGCTCGATCCGGTAGGAGGTTCCCTCCTGGATGATGGTGAGCTTGGGGCATTTGTCCCGAAGCAGGGTCACAAGCTTGGTGTAGCCGTAGTTTCTGGCGTCAAATTCGATGAACTTATCGCCAAGGCGGCTTCCCACCTCGCCCAGGTAGGTGGATTTCCCTTTGTTTTCATTGTTCTGGACAAAGGTGATGATGGCCTCCTCGATCTCGCTGATGGGAGTCACGGTGCTGTCCGTCTTTTCCTCCTGCGCGCCCGCCTTATGCCTGCGTCCGCCGCCGGAGGCCTTCGCGCTGTCCGCGCCCTTTTCCTCCGGCTCCCCGGAGATCAGGTCGAGACGGATGAACTTGTTGCAGGCCTTGGTCAGGGCTAACGGCGTTTTGGACTCGCCCATCCCAATCACATACATCTGCTCCTCGCGAAGCCGCATCGCCAGCTTGGTAAAATCGCTGTCGCTGGTCACCAGGCAGAAGCCGTCCACCTTGCCCGAATAGAGGATATCCATGGCGTCGATCACCATGGCCATGTCCGTGGCGTTCTTGCCGGTGGTATAGTTGAACTGCTGAATGGGATTGATGGAATTTTCCAGCAGCGTATCCTCCTTCCAGCCGTTCCCCTTGGCCCAGTTCCCGTAGATCCTGCGGTAGGAAGCATATCCGTAATCCGCGATCTCGTCAAAAATGCTCGCCGCATATTTCTCGCTGATGTTGTCCGCGTCGATCAGCACGGCAAAATGCTTTTTCTCTTCCTCTTCGTTCATATCTCCCTCCATACCGAATCGTTTCTCGCACCATTTCCACCAGTATACCACAGCTTTCCCGGAAAGTCACGAAAAGGCGGAGCCGGCATCCATGTTAAGAAGCTGTTAATAACCTGCTAGGATTCTGTTAAGCATTTCGGCAAAGCCTGTTTTCCGTTTCCCGTTGTGATACAATCAGAAGCGGTGAAAAAAGAGGCGTAAACGGGCCTCTTTCCTACAACAGATTTCAGACAAAGGGGGCATCTTCAGTGAATATCGGAATACTTCTTATCGCGCTCATCGGAGGACTGGCCGGAATCCTTTCCACGCTTTATCTTCTGGCCGCCATGCCTGTGGTCATCGTCCAGAAGATCTACAGGAAGGTCCGCTTCGGCATTCCGATCATGAAATAAGGAAGGCCGCCCGGCCGGGCCGTATGATCATCAGACTGCAGAAAGGAGCCGTCGGAAGGGATTTTCCGCCTTCCGCCCGGCTCCTCTTTTTTCTTTTCAGGATTTTCTTTCTGCTCACGCAAGACGCATCGCGACTTCCATTTTCCACTTCTGCTCCGGGACGTTTCCTCCGTCCTGCCGTCTCAGGACCACCTCCGCCAGGCTGCCGGAGATCAGCGGCATCTGGGGCGGCAGATGGCCCAGGTCCGCGTCCATGATGACGGGGACGCCGAATTCCTTCAGGGGTTCCCAGACGGCGGCATACTGGTCAAGCCCCATCATCTCCTGGCCAAAGCACGCAGGCCGTCCGATCAGGAAGCCCTTCACATGGGAAAACCAGCCCGCATGCTTCATCTGCCACATGGCCCTGCGGATGGCGAACACGTTCAGGTCGCAGGATTCCAGGAACCAGATGACGCCGTCTTCGGCATACCTTTCCGCGAACTGCGCGGCCCGGTCATACCGGGTGCCGGTGAGGTTCACCAGGCAGTCCGTACAGCCGCCGATGAGGCGGCCCTGAAAACGGATCTCTCCCTTTTCATCCTCCTTCGCGCCGAAGGGCTTCAGGATCACCGGTTCCGTGGTATTGTAGGGAACCAGAGGATCCTCTTCCGTTTTGAAGCCCTCCTTTTCCCACCGGTCATAGCTGCGCATGGAAAGCTTCCTTCCCCGCAGCAGGTCAAGCGCGTCCCGTACGCTCTCATGCCAGGGCTCCATGCCGAAGGTCCCCGCGCAGGGGCCGTAGACGGCCGCCGTATCGCAGAGAGTGGGAAGCAGGAAGGTCAGGTTGGTGTTGTCGGAATAACCCATGAACCACTTGGGGCTTTCCTTTCTGATCCGTTCAAAATCCACATGATCCAGGATCTCGCACATCAGCTCGCCGCCCCCGCAGGAGATCAGCACATCGCTGTCCTTTGAGGCTATGGCTTCATTGATCTCCCTTCCGCAGCTTTCCGGCGTGCTGCTGATGCCCACGCCGTCCGAGGCGTAGCAGTTCGGCCCGAGAACGATGTCAAAGCCCATCGCCTTCAGCTTCTTTAACGCGTTGTTGAAGGCGCTGTGATAGGGCTCTGTCGCCGCGCCGAAGGAAGGGGCGACAAAGCCGACGGCGCCGTTTTCCTTTAAAAACTCCGGATATCTCATGCTCATTTCCTCCCTTTTTCAAAAGAGGAAGGCCCGCGGCGTGTGTTCCGCGAAAAGCCTTCCTCTCTGTTTTCTTTTTTCCGATCAGCAGATCCTGGTTCCCTCCGGAATGATGTCGTCCACGAAGATCACCTGGCAGCCGCAGGCGTTGTTGGTGGCGGCGAGCAGCATGCCCTCGCTGGTCACGCCGGAAAATCTGGCGGGCTTGAGGTTGGCAAGGACGATGATCTTCTTTCCCACCATTTCCTCAGGGGAATAGTAGCTCTTGATGCTGGAAACGATCACACGCTCCTTCAGGCCGTCGAACAGGGTCAGCTTATAGCAGCTGTGGGATTTACGGATCTCTGCGCATTTCAGGATCCTGCACACGCGCATGTCCATGCGCTGGAAATCTTCCATGGAGATCTCTTCGCGCACCGGCTCCACCGGATCGGGATCGCCGAAGACCACCTGCTTCTTCTCAGGCTCCGCAGCCCTTTCGGCCTCCGCCTTCTTCTCCTCCTCATAACGCTTCTCTTCCTCCGTCATGGGAGTGGAGAAGTCCAGAAGATGCACGTAGCGCTCCGGATCGATGGCATAGAGGAACAGATAGAGCCTGGGCCCCTTTTCCTTGTCGATGAGAAGCTTATATACATTCTTGAAGAACTGCCCCTGGATCTTTTTCAGCTCCTTCGCATCCTCCAGGTTTCCAAGCACCTGCTTCGGGATGGCATACAGCTCCTGGTTCAGTCCCTCCAGGTCGTAGCCGCCCTTTGTGAGGAAGGCGTGCAGAAGGGCGATTTCCTTCTTTTCCTCCTCATTCAGAGAATCATATACTTCCCAGTTGCGGGTGACGCGCAGTCGGTTCACATTCTCCGGGGAGCACTGCTCCAGCCAGTATTTCGCCCGGTCCAGGCGGTCCTTAAACTGCCCGTAGGTGAAGGGCTGGCCGATCTTTTCAAACACGGTCTCCAGCATGGGCACGTTGAAGTCCACCACGGAGCCCAGCTGCACCAGAAGGCTCATGGGAACGGTCTCGATCTTATGATAGACCGGCTTTCCGTCTGCTTCTCCCTCTCTGCGCAGACAGCTTTCCATGACCACGTTCAGGAAATCGTCTCCCTTTCCTTCCATATATTCATTGTATTGCTTATCAAATTCAAAATACTGGCGCAGGATGCCGTCGTCGAAGCAGAAGTCAAAGGCCCTGGTGGGCTCCGTTTTGGCATACAGCCACAGGATCACCTCCGGCTGATAGAGCTTCAGCAGCGTGTCCGGCGTCAGGTTCAGGCCGCTGGAGCCGGACATTTTTCCCGTCGCTCCCTTGATCCCGATGAACTCATAGCCCTGGAACACGGGCGCTTCATAGCCGTAGATCTTTTCCGCGATCACCCGGCTGGTATCGTAGCTTCCGCCCGGGCTGGCATGGTCCTTTCCGCCCGGCTCAAAGTCCACGCCCTCGTACATCCAGCGCATGGGCCAGTCGATCTTCCAGGCCAGCTTGCAGTTAAAATCCTTCGTAAAGTCAAAGGTTCCGTGATGGCCGCAGGCGCACTCATACTCCGCCACGGTGCAGTCGTCGGACAGGGAGGTGATCTTCGTGGTGTCCCTGCCGCAGTGCGGGCAGTAAATGCTTACGGGATAGTAGGCCTCCCGTTCTCCCTCCTGCGCGGCCTGGGTGCGGAAGCTGTCCAGGATATCGAAGATCTCCCCTCTCTTCTTCAGGGCATGGATCACATGCTCCGCGTATTTCCCGGAGCGGTTCATGTCGCCCTGATAGCGGTAATCCATCTCGATGCCGAAGCGCTCCATGGCTTCCTCGAATTCCTTTTCAAAATACTTCGCGTAGCTTACGCTGCCGTCGTCAAAGGGATTAGGTACGTCCACATAGGGGCAGCCGATGTACTCCTCCCAGGGCTTCTCCCCTTCCGGACGCGGTACCTTTGCCACATTGACGGGGATCTTCCTCAGCCTGTCGAACTCATCCCAGGAAAAAAGCAGCTTCGCCTTCTTCCCCTGTCTTCTCAGGGCCTTTGCCACAAACAGGCTGGTGGCAATATCCCTGAAATTGCCGATATGGATGGAGCCGGAGGGGCTGATGCCCGCCGCGCACACATATTCTTCCTTGTCCGGTCTGCGCCGGATGATCTCCTGCGCGATTCTGTCTGACCA
>DWUW01000303.1 GCA_019120525.1 Candidatus Eisenbergiella stercorigallinarum
TAGCCTGAAAGACGAACTGTCTCAGGGACAGCAGGTTCTGTATTCATCGAGATATGGGGAAATTGCGGTAAAAAACCAGGATGATACGATCATCAATTTTTCTGCATTGAGTGACGGATATAGAAATGTGATCAAGGTAGTTACCGAGATAGCGGCCAGAATGTGTATCCTGAACCCTTACCTTGGAGGGGATGCATTGAAAAAGACGCCCGGTGTGGTTGTGATCGATGAACTGGATCTGAGCCTTCACCCGACATGGCAGAGAAGAATTGTGCCTGTCCTGAAAGAGCTGTTTCCATGCGTCCAGTTTGTTTGTGCGACACACTCTCCGTTTATCATACAGTCCCTGGAGCCCGGGGAACTGATCGCTTTGGATACAACGCTGGATGAAGATTATTCCGGCCAGAGTATCGAAGATATTGCGGAGGACATCATGCGTGTGCCCATACCCCAATACAGTGAGCGGAAACGGAAGATGTATGAAGCTGCCAGAGAATATTACGATGCGCTGGGAAGGAGCACATCCAGGGAAAGTCTTCGGAAATTAAAGGAAAAGCTGGATATTTTGTCCTCTGAATACAGTGATAATCCGGCATATGCCGCCCTTATGAAACAAAAATACCTGGAGAAAAAAATGGAGATCGATGCAGAATGAGACCTGTAGATAAAGGGGAAACACCGGACAGAACCTTCGATGATTATCAGGATGCCGAGCCGTATCTGGAAGAACGAATCGGACCATACTGTTCTTATTGCGAATTTCCGATAGGACACGTACCGGAGGTTGAACACAAGGAAGCGAAAGCGGCCGGAGGAGCTTTGCTGGAATGGAATAACCTGTTGCTTTCCTGTAAATATTGTAATGCCCGGAAGGGAAAGATTGCAGCAAAAGGGGATAAAGAAAAATATCTGTGGCCAGATGAAGATGATACCTTTCACGCTTTTTTATATGATAATGATAAAGTGCAGAAACAGCAGATCATATCGCGTTCTCAGCCCATACAGAGTGCCATATGTCCGCTATTCTGCATGGGCAAAAGCGTTTTCGTCTCCATTCTTATATAAGGCACGCATTTTTCGTCTCATATTCTTCCCCCTTTCCTACTGTTTTTTTTGCAGTTGCAGATCGGATCTTCCTTAAAAACAGAAGCCCGATCAGATGTGATTATTATATCATGCTTTTTATGATTATGCACGGAAATGTCTGCGTGGAAAAGGTATGCAGAAGCATGGAAAATGTGTTATGATTTCTAAAGTGATGTAAAAATACGGATGAAAAAAGGGGAGATCGCGGAGGAGAGATCACCTGCGTGATTTCTCTCCACGGCCTCGGTGTAAAACACTTCGGCAGGGAGGTAAATATGCAGCAAATAGCGGAAACAGCAGTAAACCTGATCAACGCGGTGGATGAAGCGGTATGGGGCTGGCCCATGATCCTTCTGCTTCTCGGAACGCATCTGGTGATGACCGTCTGTACGGGCGGGATTCAGAAAAAGCTGGGAACGGCCATCCGGCTTTCCTTCACGCCGGATCCGGACGCGGAAGGAGAGGTGAGTCAGTTCGGCGCGCTGGTGACGGCGCTGGCCTCTACCATCGGAACGGGAAATATCATCGGTGTGGGAACGGCCATTGTGCTGGGCGGCCCGGGCGCGGTGCTCTGGTGCTGGCTGACGGGCGTGTTCGGAATCGCCACCAAATATGCGGAGTCCCTGATCGCCGTGAAGTACCGGGTGAAAACAAAGGACGGCAGGATGCAGGGCGGAGCCATGTACGCGCTGGAAAGAGGACTGCATATGAAGTGGCTGGGGCTGGTGTTCGCGTTTCTGGCGGCCTTTGCGTCCTTCGGAATCGGCTGCGCCACCCAGGTGAACGCCATCGCGACGGTGTGCGAAGCAAATCTGGGTATCCCGGTATGGCCGGTCGGTCTGATTGTAGCGGCGTTTACGGCGGCGATCATCTTCGGCGGGATCAAGTCCATCGCGCAGGTCTGCGAGAAGCTGGTTCCCTTTATGGCGCTTTTTTACTGCATCGGCTGTCTTATTATTCTTGGCATCAACCATGATTTTCTCATTCCGGCCCTGCAGACCATCGTGGTCATGGCGTTCCGCCCCGGCGCGGCGGCGGGCGGTCTGGTGGGCGGCGGGCTGATGCTGGCCCTGCACTACGGCGTGGCGCGCGGCCTGTTTTCCAATGAATCCGGTATGGGAAGCGCGCCCATCGCGGCGGCGGCAGCTCAGACCAGAAATCCGGTGAGACAGGCTCTGGTATCCTCCACCGGAACCTTCTGGGATACGGTTGTGGTCTGCGCCATGACCGGGCTGGTGCTTGTGACCAGCATCCTGAAAAATCCGGAGATCGATATGGCGGCTGCAGGAAACGGCGGCACCCTGACCACCCTGGCCTTTGATCAGATTCCCTATCTGGGGCCTGTGATCCTGGTGCTCGGCATCATCCTTTTCGCCTTCTCCACCGTGCTGGGCTGGGCCTATTACGGGGAGCGCTGCGTGGAATACTGCTTCGGCCATAAGGCGCTGATCCCCTACCGGATCCTGTATATCGCGGTGGCGGCCATCGCGCCCGTTGTGGCGCTGGATCTGGTGTGGACGATTGCGGATATCCTGAACGCGTTCATGGCGGTTCCCAATCTGATCGCGGTGCTGCTGCTGATTCCGGTGATCCGCAGGGAGACGAAAAAATATCTGAACGATCTGGACGCGAAGTCAGAGGATGAGGTTCCTGTGGTGGAGGAAATCCGCGAATGAACCATAAGAGAAAAATCCTTCTTGTAAACGATGACGGGATCCGGGCGGACGGCCTCGCTCTTCTCGCGCGGCTCGCTTCCCGCCTGGGAGAGGTGACGGTGGCCGCGCCGGACAGCCAGTGCAGCGCCATGAGCCACCGCATCACCGTTCATGGAGAGCTGACGGTAAAAAAGGTGTCCTTTCCCGTGCCGGAGGTAACGGCCTACAGCGTGAGCGGCACCCCGGCGGACTGCGTTAAAGTGGCGCTGCATTACCCGCTTTCCGAAAAGCCGGATATTGTCTTTTCCGGCATCAACCGGGGCTATAACGCCGATGTGGATATCCTGTATTCCGGCACCGTGGGAGCTGCCATGGAAGCGCTGGTAAACGGCATTCCCGCCATCGCATTTTCCAACGAGGCGAACGATGTCTGGGACGCGGCGGAAAAATACCTGCTTCCCATCACGGAAAAGCTGCTGGCAATGCCCATTGCCCGGAACCGGATCTGGAATGTGAATTTTCCCGGCTGTAATCCGGAGAAGATCAGAGGGATCCTCTGGAACCGTATTCCTTCTCAGGAAGAATATTACCACGATCATTATGACAGAAAGGATCTGCCGGACGGAAGCGTTCTCCTGACGGAGAACGGTATTCCGGCACGGACCGCGCCGGAGGGCACGGATGTGCGGGCGCTGATGGACGGGTACATTTCCGTGGGACAGGTGAGGAATATGGTGCTGGGGGAAGCGATTTGAAAAAGGGCCGAAGGCAGGAGGAAATTTCATGCCATATCCCATGGTACATATGCAGATCGCCTTTTGGGTGATGGAGAAGAGCGGACAGATCAAGCGGCCTGGGGATTTCATCCTTGGCTCTGTAGCGCCGGATGCGGTTCATTTTCATACGGAATTCCATCCCGGGATGAAGGAGCTAACGCACCTGTGGAAGGGGAGCGGCCCTGCCTGGGGCATTACCACAGACAGTGAACGGTGGAGGAAGAATATCATTCATTTCCGGGAGGCGCTGTCAGGAACAGGGATTTGTGAAAATCCGGACTTCGCGGCGGGATATCAGACCCATCTTCTTACAGATTACTGGTATGATGTGCGTGTTTACGGACCGCTGAGAAAAAAGCTGGAGAAAATGGAGGATTCCGGGGCATCGGGCTTCGCCCGATACAGGCAGGAAGCGCACGGCTTTGATCAGTGGCTTTATCACATAAGCCCGGACAGAGAACAAATCTGGGAATTTCTGCGCGCCGGACAGCCTTGTTCCATGGAAGGTCTCGTCCTGCGGGAGGATGTGGAAAGACAGCAGCGATCCATTTTGCAGGAGCAGTTTGCAAACAGCGAAAAATATAGCATAGCTTGCAGCAGGTATTGTACTAGAGAGAAAATGATGGCTTTTATGGAGGAATGTGTCCGGATGATTTTGACTTTTCAGGAGGGAAAGTAAAAGAACAGGTTGCATAGCAGAAAGAATTTCGGCTAAAATATAATTACAATAAAAATCAGCCGAAAAGAGAAGCTGATGAAGGGTACGGACCGGAAATATGTTTCCCTATATAAAGATTTACGCGGATTCTCATCATGAGCCGGGAGCATTCTGGCTTACCGGGTCTCAGATATTCCAGATGATGAGGGGAGTACAGGAATCTCTGGCCGGCCGGGCTGCGGTATTGTCCATGACCTCACTGGCACAGGCGGAACTGGCAGGGGCGTCAATGACCCCGCTTGAGATTGATCCGGAAGCGCTGAAAGAAAGAGAAAAGCTTCGCATTCCCGCAGATGTGCAGGGGATATTTGAACGGATTTACAGAGGATCCATGCCTGCAATTGTCAGCGGACGGAATACGAACAGCCAGATATTCTATGGAAGTTATTTATCAACTTATATTGAGCGTGACGTAAAACTGCTGTCAGACGCGATTGATTCGCTGAAATTCCTGCGGTTTATGACGGCCGCTGCCGCCCGGTGTTCTCAGATGCTGAACGTAGCGGAAATTGCGCAGGATGCGGATATCAATCAGAAACAGGCGAAGGACTGGCTGCAGATTCTGGAAACGCTTGGCATCATTTTTTACCTGCATCCCTATTCCAACAATCTGCTGAAACGGCTTGTCAAGACGCCGAAGCTGTATTTTTACGACACGGGGCTTGTCTGCCACCTGACCAGATGGAGCAGCCCGGAGGTGTTGGAAAACGGAGCGATGAACGGAGCGGTCCTGGAAAATTATGTGGTATCGGAGATCGCGAAAACGTATCTGAATTCCGGGCGACAGCCCTATATGTATTATTATCGGGATAAGGATGCGAAGGAGATAGATGTTATCCTGGAGCATGACGGAATCCTGAATCCGATTGAGATCAAAAAAACCTCAAATCCCGGAACGGAGCTGACAAGGGTATTCTCTCTTCTTGACAAAGCGTCCGTACCGAGGGGAAAAGGTGCCGTTGTATGCATGAAGCCGAAGGTTGGAGTGATTGACAGGGATAACTATATTGTGCCGGTCTGGACGATATAGGAGAATCCAGGGTGTGCCGTTTGACAAGCCAGGCACGTCACGGACATCCTTCGGAATTGCGATTTGCCTTTTTGTCACGACTTTCATTATAATCAATCTCATGATTTCTTCCGCGGCCCGCGGGGATTAGAATGGAGACAGGAAAAACTGTTGAAGGCTGATCCCGGCGGGATTTTTATGCCTTCGGGTAGGATTGAAAAAGTTCCGGTACGGAGGAAACAATGAAGAAGCATGAAATCCTGGAAATAATGAAAGAACCGGTTCTTAAAAACCGGGCAAAATTCCTGGCTCTTGCCCTGATCCTTGCGGGAGAATCGGCGCTGTCGCTGCTTCTTCCGCAGATCCTCAGCGTCTATATCGACGGAATCGCGGGCGGAAAAGGCGCTGCGGCCAAAATCGGGAGCTTCCTTTCCACAGGAGGGATGGAAAACGGGATGCTTTCCGCCCTTGCCCTCTGTGCGGCCGGCTATTGCGCCGCCGTGCTTTTAAAGGGAGCGGTCAGCGCCCTCAACATCCGGATCGGAGAGAGGCTTTCCTGGAGCATGTGCGACCATCTGCGGGTGAAGCTGTTCGGCAGAATTTTTTCCTTTGACCTGCAGTATCATAAAATGTCCGCGCAGGGAAGCTTTCTGGAACGGCTGGAGGGAGATATCGGCCTGCTGTCCGGCTTCTTTTCCTCCATGATGATCGATATCGCGGGGAGCCTTTTGACGGTGGCGGGCGTTCTGATCGCCTTCTGGCTGAGCTTTCCGGCCTTCGGACTGTTTTTTACCGTGCTGTCCGCCGGAATCCTGCTCCTGTTTCTGAAAACGCAGGAGCCGGTCGCCCGGCTCTGGAAAAGGGAACGGGATACGGAAAATGAGCTCCTCGGGGATTTTTCTCAGAGCCTTGCGGCATATGAGGATATTGCCGGGCTGAGGAAGCAGGATTTTGTTCTGGACGAAATGGAGAAAAAATTCGGAACGCTTGAGAAACAGTATGAGAAGGCGGCCTTTCTGGGAAATCTCCCTTCCACCGCCTTCTATTCCCTTCTTAACGCGGCGGAGGCGTTCGTATTTTTCTTGGGAATTTATCTGATCGGGACGGGGCGGATGACGCTGGGCGGTCTGTACCTCATTCTGAGCTATGCGGAGCTTCTGAACACGCCTTTTCTGTACCTGAAGCAGGAGTTTGCCAATATGCCGAAGGTGATCGCCGCGCTGCGGCGCATCCGGGAGGTATATGAGGGAAAGAAAACGGACGGGGAGGAGAAGGCGCGTGAACCGGGGCTTTCCGTGCCGGAGGATAACAGCATCCGGTTTGAAGGGGTCTCCTTCGGATACCGGGCGGACGCGCCGGTCCTGCGCGAGGCAAGCTTCCGAATCCCCGGCGGAAGCCGGGTGCAGATAGAGGGGCGTACCGGGAGCGGTAAGAGCACCATCCTTCAGCTGGTCGCGGGCTTCTGCCGCCCGCAGGCAGGGACGGTCCGAATCGGGGGAAGGGCCATATCGGAATATGAGGAGAACAGCTTCCGGCAGTTTCTTTTCTATATTCAGCAGTCGCCGCCGGTTCTGGAGGATACCGTGAGAAATCAGCTGACCGGATTTGACGAACGTTTTTCAGACCGGGAAATACGGGAAGCGCTGAAAAAGACCGGGCTGGCGGCCTGGGTGGACAGTCTGCCGCAGGGGCTGGAGGAAAGGCTCAGGCCCGCGGAGGTTACGGCGGATACGGCCCAGCTTCTGGCGTGGACGGCGGCCGTTCTGAGAAAGCCCGGGATTCTTCTGGCGGATGAATTTGACGCCCTGATCGGGGAGAAAACACTGTCCGTCATAGACGGACTCATGGAACGGGAATTTGCCGGAACCACTATCCTGCTGGTCACGCACCGAAAACGAAGCGGGATAAAGGCGGACATACGGCTGACAGTGGATGACGGGAGGAAGAGGGATGAGGAGAAAAATGCTGTCCGGCAGGGATGCCTGGTTTTTCAGAGCGGTCATTCTGATTGAAACGCTTACCTACGCCGCGAGCTTTCTGCTCAGCGGCCTTGCGAAAAAGGATATTTTCAACCGCCTGGAGGGAAAGGAAACCACGCTCGGAATCTCATCCCTGTCCGTATTGATCCTGCTGAATACCGCGATCCCGCTCGCCATCAATCTGGTGAAGCAGATCAACGCCGGACTGGCGGCGAAGGCGGAAAGCCGCATGAGAAAAAACGCGAAGCTGGAGCTGCTTTCCGGAGTTCTGAACCGGCGGCCGGGAGACGGGGAAGGCCGGAAGTACGGGGAAACCGTCAGCCTGTACAGAAATGAATGCGAGGATCTGGTTTCCTGCCGGATGGAATATTACCGCCAGCTTCCCCGCCTGACGCTCTGCGCGGCCATCCTTGCGGTGATGCTCGGGGTAAATCCGCTGTTTGCCGCCATCAGTCTGATTCCGGCTCTGCTGATCCTGCTCCTGATCCGGCGGCTGGACAGGCGGATTCTCATGTGGAGAGAGACGGCCAGAAAATCCACGTCAGAGGTAACCGAATTTCTGGAAAACGTATTCGGCCATATGGAATATTTCCGCCTTGCGGCGGGCCGGGAGAAAATGGAGGAGCTGTTCCGGGAAAAATGCGAAAGAAGGGCGGACCGGGAGATCCGGGACAGGCTGCTGGACGGCATTTTAAGCGTGATCTCCGAAAACGCCTCCGCCTTTGTTCTTGGGATCGTACTCCTGACGGCGCTGCCGTTGTACCAAAGCGGGCGGCTCAGCGTGGGCGAACTGGTCATGTTTGAATACTATTACGCCTTTCTCGCTTCCCTGCCCGATTCTGCGGGACGGCTGATCCGGCGACGCAGACAGGCGGAGGCTGAAGGCTGTGAACGATGAGATACCGCAGGCAGAGACACAGCATGCGGAAACACAGCATACAGAAACACAACGGGCAGAGACACGGCATACGGGAACACAGAAGATCGGAACTTTTCCGCAAATAAATGAGGATGCGGCATTCTGTCCCTCCGGAAACCTGCGGATCTCTGTGGACGGCCCGCGGGGACCGATCCGCCTGTCCGCCCGTCCGGGAGAAACGGTTCTGATCTCCGGAGGGCAGGAGGCAGACAGAAGCCGGATGCTGCGACGTCTGTTTCAGGTCTGTACGGAACATCTTCCGGAAGTCCCAGCCGTTTATGTGCCCGCAGAACCGGTTCTTTTTCAGACCTCGATCCGGGACAATATCTGTTTTGGGGAACCTTTTTTTCAGGAAAGGCTGGATCTGGTGATGGAGCTTGCCGGATTAAAGGAAGATTTTGAAAAGGAAGACCGGAATGAAATCGAAAGGAGCGCGGGAAAAATGGGCGCGGCCCTCTCCGGCGGACAGAAGAAGCGGATTGGCATCGCGAGGGCGCTCTATACCTGTATGAGCCGCTGCGCCTCTCAAAACGGCGCGGCCCGGTATCTTCTTTTCATCGACGGCCTTACGGAAGCGGTGGACGAACGAACCGGAGAGTACCTGATTTCCCATGTTCTGAACCGTCCGGACGCCATTGTTTTTGTGGCTTCGGATGCAGAGAGGCTGCGCGGATGCGCGGCGCAGATCCTTCCGGCGCAGGGACTGTACGGCGGCGGGGAAGCGTGATATGATGAACGGAGCTTTAAAAAATGGAGCATATAAGGCAGGCAGTCCCAAAAGACGTTTCCAGAATCGCGGAAATACTTGTCTTTACAAAGCGGATGAACTATCGCCGGATCTTTCATAATGATAAGGTTTCCTTCGGGGAAATACAGGTTTATCCTCTGGCGCAGGATTTGCTGGAACATCCGGAAAAGCTGAGAAAGATATGGGTCTATGACGATGAATTTGTAAAAGGCATGATCCATGTGGATGGAGAACGGATTCAGGAGCTGTATGTGGATTTCTTCTTTGAAAATCAGGGGATCGGTGGAAAACTGCTGGATTTCGCATGCCAAAAGGGCGGCAGATACCTCTGGGTTCTGGAGAAAAATGAGAGCGCGATCCGGTTCTATGAGAGACATCATTTCCGGCTGACGGGAGAAAAACAGCCGGAAGAGGGAACGGAGGAATATATCGTAAAAATGGAATTTAACATTTCTTTGTGTCATGGCTAAAATGCGTGAATTTTAAGGATGTTATCAGCGGTTGACAAATTGACAGGAATGGTTGGTTGAAGAAAAGGCAGGCTTCTGCAATACTTATCCTGTAATCGCGGTTACAATCTGAAAAACGAGGAGAAATGTGATATGAATTTTAATGAGAAGCTGATCAATTTAAGAAAGTCCAAAGGATTGTCCCAGGAGGAGCTGGGAGCGGAACTGAAGGTCTCCCGCCAGACGGTTTCAAAATGGGAATCCTGGGAAACTCTACAATACAGATACTGCAACCTGTTTAACAGAGTGGAATAGCAAGAGGCTGGGCAGTTTTGAGTATTGCAGCAACGCGCTTTACAGGAGCAGAAAGGGAACATACTTTTTAACAATGTCTGATTGCTGCGGCACAAGTTTCAAAATTCTGACCTTTAAAGAAGCAAAGAAATGGGGTGAATCATACATGACTGTGGAAGAATATATTGCGGAATTTGGAGTACCGGAGGAAGGTTAATCCTTCCTACATCAGACTGTGTTTGTCGGAATCACCAATAAAAGAGGACACCTTAAAGGACTGCGGGAAGCTCGCATATATAGATGGTTAATTGATCTGACTTGGCGGGACGTAGATATAGAGTGATGGACGTGTGTCTCCTCATCGCGAAGCAGGACCAGGTGAATAAGCCATAAAAATGAAACAAGTTATAAAGCCATGCGGAAATGGTGTAAAAATTGGTGGAGTACACCGCTCTTTCTCAATAAGGCGGCTTATGGCTAAGATTTGAAAGAAAAGAGGAAAGATTTTAGAAAAATGCTTGACTGTAAACCTTGTTTACAGCTTACTTTAAGATAAAATAGAGTTGCCTGAAAGGGGATGTATGGCATGACTATAAAAGACGCAGAGGAACGAACAGGTTTATCCCGTTC
>DWUW01000304.1 GCA_019120525.1 Candidatus Eisenbergiella stercorigallinarum
CCTGACGGCAGGGGAGGAGCTCCGGGCGGATTATTTCCTGCAGAGAAGAGAGCTGGGGGTGATCAACATCGGCGGAGCCGGAAAGGTGAGCGTGGATGGGAAGGAATACCATGTGGCGCCCAGGGATGGCATGTATATTGGAATGGGCGCAAGAGATATTTCTTTTGAGAGCGATGATGCAGGAAATCCTGCAAAGTTCTACCTGAACAGCGCGCCCGCGCACAGAACCTGCCCGACAGTGCTGATCAAGAGGGAAGGGACCCCGGAGGATGGCGTGGTCATCATTAAGGAGGAGAATAAGGTGGAGCTTGGAAGCCTGGAGGAGTCCAACCACAGAGTGATCTGTAAGTATATCCTTCCCGGACAGGTGGAGAGCTGCCAGCTTGAGATGGGTATGACCTCTTTAAAGCCCGGCAGTGTGTGGAATTCCATGCCCTGCCATACCCATGACAGGAGAATGGAGGTATATCTCTACTTTGACCTTCCCGAGGATGCTTTCGTGATGCATTATATGGGAGAACCCACGGAGACCAGGCATATCGTGATGCGCAATGAGGAAGCAGTTATCTCGCCCAGCTGGTCCATTCACTGCGGAAGCGGCACCAGAAATTATACCTTTATCTGGGGTATGGTAGGAGAGAACCAGGATTTCGACGATATGGACGGCGTCGGCATGAGAGAGCTTCTGTAACCGTCAGCGAAGACCTCCGGCTTCCCGCAGCGTTTTCCGGCGGCGGGAAACCGGTGATATAAATAGTCTACAGACAAAAAAATAAGGAGGAACAGGATCATGGGAATTTTAAACAGCTTTTCACTGGAAGGCAAGGTAGCCCTGGTAACGGGCGCTTCCTACGGGATTGGCTTCGCTATCGCGACAGCTTATGCTGAGGCGGGCGCGACCATTGTTTTCAACGACATTAAGCAGGAGCTGGTGGATAAGGGACTTGCCGCTTATAAGGAAAAAGGCATCGACGCGCACGGCTATGTCTGCGATGTGACGGATGAGACGGCGGTAAACGAGCTGGTAAAGAAGATCGAAGAGGAAGTTGGAACCATCGATATTCTGGTAAACAACGCCGGCATCATCAAGCGTATCCCCATGCTGGAGATGAGCGCGGACGCGTTCCGCCAGGTGATCGACGTGGACCTGAACGCTCCTTTCATCGTCTCCAAGGCCGTTATTCCCGGCATGATCAAGAAGGGGCACGGCAAGATCATCAACATCTGCTCCATGATGAGCGAGCTTGGCAGAGAGACCGTTTCCGCGTATGCTGCCGCGAAAGGCGGACTGAAGATGCTCACCAGGAACATTGCTTCCGAGTATGGCGAGTACAACATTCAGTGCAACGGAATCGGGCCCGGCTATATCGCCACTCCGCAGACCGCGCCTCTGCGTGAGATCCAGCCTGACGGAAGCAGACATCCTTTCGACCAGTTCATCATCGCGAAGACGCCGGCCGCCCGCTGGGGAGACACCTCCGATCTGCAGGGACCTGCGGTATTCCTGGCGTCTGATGCTTCCAATTTCGTGAACGGGCACGTCCTGTATGTGGACGGCGGCATTCTGGCTTATATCGGAAAACAGCCCCAGTAAGAGACGCTGATTGGATCGCCGAAAGCCTTTCCGCATCGGGTGCGGAAGGGCTTTTTTCAAAATGTTGGCCCTGACGGCCCGGCCCTGGGCCGTTTACAGGACCGGAAAAGGAGGAAACTATGTTTATCATTCAATGGATCGGGGCGGATGGCAGCCTGAAGGCCCAGGACAGCGGCATGGATGAGGCCCGTCTGGTGGCGGACGGCGGATATGAGGAAGGGGACAGGCTGGCCGTGGAGAGCACCGAAGGGCCGGTATATGCCTGGCTGCAGCTGGAGGATGTGCTGGGGAGGTCCCTGGTATATCTGAAAGGAAGATATGAATACCGGATCCCCTTTGGGGAAAAGCGGGTCTGCTATTCGCCGAGGGCTTTCACGGGAGAGAAGCATCTGATAACGGTCCGGAGGGCGGAGAAAGAGGATGTGCACGCTTACCGGAATCTTGCGCTGAATGTGAACGACCAGCACGGAAACACGGCCTGCTTCCCGAGGGCGCACGCGAATGTGGAGACCAGGGGAGAATCTGTATTTGCAGCGATGAACGCCATTGACGGGATAACGGAAAACCGTTCCCACGGGGAGTGGCCCTATGCTTCCTGGGGGATCAACAGACAGGATGACGCGGAACTGACGCTGGAATTCGGACGGCCCGTGCAGGTGGATAAGGTGATCCTGTATACCAGGGCGGATTTCCCGCATGATAACTGGTGGGTGGACGGCAGGCTCACCTTTTCCGACGGGAGCAGCATGCGGCTGCCCATGGAAAAGTCCGTTCTGCCCCATGTTTTTTCTTTTGAAAAGAAGACCATAGAATGGCTGAAGCTGGGTGAGCTGATCAAGGCGGACGATCCGTCGCCGTTCCCTGCGCTGACGCAGATCGAGGTTTACGGAAGCGACCTTTGACAGTATCCGGGAACAGAAGCTTCAGAAGGGGGAAGGGACGATGGCGGAAAGAAGAGCGGAATTATATGAATTTCTGGAGAAGTATCTGGGCTGTATGAAAGAAAATGCCGTCAGGATGATGGACGAACCCATGCCTGAGGCGGACGAGGAGCTTTTCTCCCTGTTTGAGAAAACAGGAAACCGGCTGCGTTATGAGGAGGTCTATTTTCTCCGAAGAAAATATCTGGCAGTTTTTGGCTGTCTGTCCATCCTGGACGGGGGAGAGGCCTATGTGAAAAAACTGGCCGGGGTCCTGCGCGGGATCTGCGGTGAGGAATGCTGGGCGCTCCCTGCCCATGTACACAGAGATACGGATCCGGACTGGCGGATCTGTGTGGATCTGTTCGCCTCCGAAACGGCGCAGGCGCTGGCGGAGATTGTCAGCCTGGCGGGAGAGCGGCTGCCGGAGGATGTGAGACGCCTGGTGCGGGAGAATGTTTTTCACCGGGTGCTGGAGCCTTTTGCAAACCGAAAGCCGCCGTATCCGCCATGGGAAGGAGCCGGGCACAACTGGAACGCGGTATGCGCGGGAAGCATAGGCTGCGCGGCCATCTGCCTGATGCGGGAAGAGCCGGAGAGGCTGGAACCTCTTCTGGAGAGGCTGCTTATGTCGCTGCCCCATTATCTGGAGGGCTTTTCCCGGGATGGGGCCTGCATGGAGGGACTGGACTATTTTACCTATGGCTTTGGCTATTACGTGGCCTTTGCGGATATGCTGTACCGTTATACCGGTGGAAAGACGGATCTTCTTGCGCAGGAAAACTGTCACAGGATCGCCCTGTTCCAGCAGAAATGCTATTTCCCGTCCGGGAGGACGGTCAGTTTTTCGGATGGGAGCAGCAGAAGTGGATATCAGATGGGCCTGACCTGTTTCCTGGCCGGGCGGTATCCGGATATGAGGATCCCCCCGGTTGCCTGCGCGCGTGATTTTGAAGCGGACTCCTGCTACCGGTTCATGCAGAATCTGCGGGATGTACTGTGGACAAAAGCATATCTGGACAGGTTGGAAGAAGAGGGCCGGAAAAACCGAAGGAAGATGGACGGCAGGCAGGGAGAGCCCGTGGAAAAGGAGCCGGATCAGGCGCCGGGGACGGAGGCTATGGTCCTGGCGGACGCCCAGTGGAATATCGTACATGGAAAAAGCGGCGGCGGAATGGCCTGTAAGGGCGGCCATAACGGGGAACCCCACAATCATAACGATGTGGGAAGCTTTCTTTATCTGCTGGGAGATGAAATGCTTCTGACGGATCTGGGGGCCGGCGAATATACGAAACAATATTTCGGGCCGGGCCGTTATGAGATCCTCTGCAACAGCTCCTTCGGACACAGTGTGCCGATCCTGGAAGGCAGGGGCCAGAAGGCCGGCGGGGAATATGGCTGCTGCGGCTTCGCGGCGGATGGGAAGGGCGGCTGTGAGATTTCCTTTGCGGGAGCCTACGGAAACAGCCGCGTCAGGGATCTGCGGCGTCTCTTTTCCTATGATCCGGGTACGGAGGAGCTGAAGGTCGTGGATGAGCTGGAATCGGAAGGGGATATCCCGATGCGGGAAAATCTGGTGACGCAGTTCCGGCCTGAGATCAGAGACGGCAGGGTGTGGATCGCGGGGGAAAAATATGCCTGTCTTGTGGAGACACAGGATCGGGAAGGCGATTTTGTGATAGAGGAGAAAAGACATTTTTCCCATGAGGGAATGCCTGAAAGCGTATACTGCGTTTCCTGGAAGGTGACGGAGGCGGACAAAACAGGCAGGAGGAGATGCTGTTTCCATGTAAAGCCCGCTTTGGCGGGGGAAAGGAAAGCCCATGATCAAAGGATTTAAAATGAAGCTGTACGAGGGGCAGGAGGAGGAATACGAAAGACGCCATAACCTGCTCTGGCCGGAAATGAAGGATATGATCCATGAGCACGGCGGAAAGAATTACACCATTTTTCTGGATAAGGAGACGCTGACCCTGTTCGGCTACATCGAGATCGAGGATGAAACGCTCTGGGCCAGGGGCGCGGATACGGCCATCAACCGGAAATGGTGGGATTATATGGCCGACATTATGGAGACAAACCCGGACAACAGTCCGGTGAGCGTTGATCTGAAGACCGTTTTCCATCTGGACTGACCGGATCCGGAAAATGGCAGGAGATGTATCTGCGGCGCGCCGCCCGGGAAAGGGAGGCGCGCCGTTTGGGATACCAGACGGTTTCTTTACTGCCGGATGGAACGCAGATCGATGATCTCGTGGAAAAAATCGAACTGCCCGGTAAGCAGGCCTTTTCCATCGATCTCACATTCGCCGACCTGATTATCGTATGGATCGGCCCGAAGCCCTGCTTTTAGCGGGAAAAGAGGAGCCTGAAAAGCCGTATTTGCCGCCATGCGGAAGGGATCCAGGTTGCCGAAATAGAAGGCCTGCCGTTCTTTCTGCCCCGCGCGGAAGGCGCTTCCGCCGAAGGAAAGATCCGCATACAGCCAGCCGTAGGGCGGGATGAAAAACTGCGCCCAGTCATGGGGGCCTACGGAAGCGGGAGTTACGGAGAGGCCGGACTGCCAGCGGGCCGGAATACGGGCGATCCGGCACATGGTGATGAATAAAAGGGCCTGTACGCCGCAGTCGCCCTTCCGGCTGACGGCACAGGTTTCCGCGATATCATCCAGCAGGAAATATTCCGGCATATAGGAATAGGATACCTGCGAGGTGATAAAATAGTAGATCCGCTCTGCTTTTTTCAGCGGATTGAGTTCCTTCCCGACGACTTCGGCAGTGAGGGCGCGAAGATAGGGGGTAAAGCGGATATGAGGCGGCTGCT
>DWUW01000032.1 GCA_019120525.1 Candidatus Eisenbergiella stercorigallinarum
AAACGGGAGGAAAACGAAATGTGGGGAAACGGATTTGAAAACATCTACCGTCTTCAGACGGGAAAGAGCCGGAGCATCAACTGGGAAAACCGGACGGGAGAAAAGGGAAAGGGCGGCATGGCGGCAGGCGATCTGGGGCCTTCCAGAAAGGGCTCGCCCTGTATCCCCCTGGTCCGGGCGGGAGAGACCGTAACGCTGGCGGAAATGGACGGGCCGGGCATCATCCGGCACATCTGGATCACGGTGACGGACCGGACGAGCGACAGGAACCGCTATGTTCTGCGGGATCTGGTGCTGCGGATGTACTGGGACGGGGAGGAAAACCCTTCCGTGGAAAGCCCGCTGGGAGACCTGTTCTGCTGCGGCTTCGGCGTGTCTTATCCGGTCAATTCCCTGCCGGTGGCCGTCAATCCCACCAGAGGGTTCAACCTGTATTTTCCCATGCCCTTCCGGAAAAAGGCGAGGATCACGCTGGAAAATCAGTGCGACGAGGATGTGCATGCCTTTTTCTATCAGGTGGATTACTGCCTGACGGAGGAGCTGCCGGAGGATGCCGGATATTTCCATGCGCAGTGGCGCAGGCAGCGGCTCACGGAAAAGGGAAAGGACTATGTGATCCTGGACGGCGTGAAGGGAAAGGGGCAGTACGTGGGCACCTACCTGGCGCTGACCGCCCTGGAGCGGTACTGGTACGGAGAGGGAGAGGTAAAGTTTTATCTGGACGGGGATACGGATTATCCCACGATCTGCGGAACGGGGACCGAAGACTATTTCGGCGGCGCCTGGAGCTTCGCGACGCAGGAGCAGGGACGGACGGTGGAAAACACCTTCTGCACGCCCTTCCTCGGCTATCCCTATTATTCCACGCGGGATACCTTCCTGCATAACGATTACCATACCGACGACCAGCTGCCCCAGCGCAGCTTCTACCGGTGGCACATCCCGGATCCGATCCTGTTTGAGGAGGATCTGCGGGTCACCATCCAGCAGATCGGCGTCAGCCACGGCGGCCTGTTCGAGCGGCAGGACGATGTGGCGAGCGTGGCATACTGGTATCAGACAGAGCCGCATCAGGCGTTTCCGGCTCTGATGGAGCGGAAGGAACGGTGGCCAAGATAAGAGCGCGGGCAGGCCGTCCCGGGAGATGAGAAGCAGACAGAAAAAACAGACAGGAAAACAAACAGAAAAAACGGACAGAAAGGAAGCAGACAGAGCATGAACCAGAAGGAACGGATGCTGGCTAACCTGCCCTATAAGGCGTGGCTGGACGGACTTGCGGAAGAACGGCTGGAGAACAAGAAGCGGATCTACCGCTATAACAATCTGCCGCCGGAAAAGGAGAAGGAGCAGGCGGAGCTGATCCGCGAGATCATCGGAAAGCACGGGGAGAACCTGGCCATAGAGCCGCCCTTTCACTGCGACTACGGCAGCAACATCGAGGTAGGAGAGAACTTTTTTGCCAACTATAATCTGACCATCCTGGATGTGGGAAGGGTGAGGATCGGGAAAAACGCGCAGATCGCGCCCAACGTGTCCATCTATACCGCGGGCCATCCGATCCATCCGGATTCCCGCAATTCGGGCTACGAATACGGCATCGACGTGACCATCGGAGACAATGTCTGGATCGGAGGAAGCAGCGTGATCAATCCGGGCGTGACCATCGGCGACAATGTGGTGATCGGCTCCGGCAGCGTGGTGACGAAGGATCTTCCCGACAATGTGGTGGCGGCGGGCAATCCCTGCCGGGTGATCCGGGCCATTACGGAGGAGGACCGGAAATACTATTTTAAGGACCGGGAATTTGACGTGGAGGATTACCGGTAGAGGAGGCAGGAAACATCAGCGAAAGGGAACAGCTTCCTGCGAAAAAGAGCGCATACATCATACATCGGACAATAAAAGGGCAGACGGCCGTAAAAAACCGTCTGCCCTCCGTTTATGTGGTGCGCTTTTCTGTCACAGACTCTCCCCCATCTGCGCCTTCCTTTCGGCAAAATCCGCCTTGATCTCATCCATCAGCTCCGGATGCTCCAGAATATCCAGGCAGGTACCCGCCAGGATCCCGGCGGAAAGACGGACGGCCCGGTGGGCGTCGTCGGACTTGCCTGCGTCCAGGTAGGCCTGGGAATGGGCGGGGGTGCCGGAGGGGACGAAGGCCATGCGGATGCAGGAGCCGGGAAGTTCATACATCACGTTGCCGAAGTCCGTGGAGCCGGTCTTTTCTCTCGGCGGCGCAAGGCGCGGGGCTTCAAAGGCCCGGGCGTTGTCCATGATGAGCCCGTTCAGCTTCAGGCAGGGGATCTTGGCGCTGTAGGCGGGATCCCGCTCCATGGTGTATGTGGTTTCCGTCATCAGGGCAGCCCCTTCGATGATCTTCTTAAAACGCTCCACCACCTGGGCCAGGTAGCTGGTGTTGTAGGAGCGCAGGGTATATTCCGCGGTGGCTTTTCCCGGAACCACGTTGGTGGGGCCGCCCGCGTCCAGCACGGTATAATGCATCCGGGTGTCCTCAAGGACATGCTCCCTTAACATCTCGATGGCGTGGAAGGAAAGCAGGATGGCGTCCAGGGCGCTCCTTCCCTTTTCCGGGTTCATGGCCGCATGGGCTTCTTTTCCCTGGAAGGTGACGCGGAAGTTTTCCAGGGCCATGGTCTTTATGTCCACGCAGGTTTCGGGGGCCGCGTGCATCATCAGGGCGATGTCAATATCCTGGAAGCAGCCGTTTTCCTGCATGATGATCTTCCCGCCCAGGCTTTCCTCGGCGGGCGTTCCGTATATCACGATTTTGTACGGCCTGTCGCCCGCAAGCTGGCGGATACACAGCGCCGCGCCGATCGCGGCAGGGCCCTGCATGTGATGGCCGCAGCCGTGGCCCATGGGCAGGGCGTCATACTCGGCGAGCAGGCCGAAGGAAGGCCCTCCTTCTCCCTGCCCATAAACCGCGCGGAAGGAATGCTCCATGCCGCCCACATTGTGCTCCACATGAAAGCCGTTCTCCTTCAGAAAATCCTCCAGAAGCTTACAGGACTGCACCTCCTGGCAGCTGACCTCCGCCAGGTCAAAAATACGGTCCGACATTTCCTCCAGCTTCGGACCCAGCTGATCGATATAAGCTTTGATCTTTTCTTTCATGGCAATCTTCCTTCTCCCTATGTGAAAATACCGGCAGCCTGATTTAATAGCCGACCGCTACGGCGACGACCATCATGGCGCAGCCGATCAGCGTCCAGATCAGGAACAGCGGGAACATGAATTTTACCCATCTGCCGTAAGGCACCTTGGATACCGCCAGCGTTCCCAGCAGGCTGGAAGTGGTGGGCAGCAGCAGGTTGGAGAAGCCGTCGCCCATCTGATAGGCCAGCACCAGCGTCTGACGGCTCAGGCCGATCAGGTCTCCCACAGGGGACATCAGAGGGATGGTCACTGCGGCCATGCCGGAGCCGGAAGTGATGACGAAGCTGGTGGCTGTCTGCGCCAGGAAGAAGCCGATGCTCTGGATGGAGGCGGGAAGGGAGTTCACCGCAAGGGCAACCGCGTTGGAAATGGTGTCGATGATCATGGCGTCTTCCAGCGTGATGATGATGCCTCTGGCAAAACCGACCGTCAGGGCGCTTCCGGCGATGCCCTTCGCGCCGGCGGAAAAGGTGGTTGCGATCTTGCTGGGAGACAGCCCTGCGAGGAAGCCGCAGATCACGCCCATGGCAAGGAAGAGAGCCGCCATTTCCTCAAAATACCACTGATAGATCAGAAGGCCGTATACCAGAATGCCCAGGGTGCCGAACAGCACCACCAGAACGGCGGCCTGGCGGCCGGTGATCTTCTCATCCGCGTTTTTATCGGCGATGAAGTCCTTTTCGTCCGGCATCCCTGCCAGGATGCTCTTTTCCGGATACTTCTTGATCTTACGCTCATAGGCGATGATGTAGAAGGTATCGACGACGAGCAGGATGACAAGCAGCACGGCGCGCAGGCCCATGCCGGAAAACAGGGGAACGCCCGCGATGTCCTGGGCAATGCCTACGGTAAAGGGGTTCATCAGTCCTGCGGTAAAGCCGGAGGCCGCGCCGACCACGACCATCGCCATGCCGGTCACCTTGTCAAGCCCCAGCGTCAGGGCCATGGTGATGCCGATGGGAACGAAAACGGCCACCTCGTTGGACATGCCCATGGTGGTTCCGAATACGGCAAAAAGGGCAAGGAACATGGGAACTACGAAGATCTCCTTTCCCTTCAGGTGCTTTCCGACGGTCCGGCACAGGGCCAGGATGGCGCCGCTCGCGTTCACCAGCTCAAAGGCGCCGCCGATGATGAGCAGGAAGGCGATCACGTCCGCCGCCTCCAGGATGCCCTGGTACATGACCACGGGAACCTGCAGGAGGCTGACCGGATTGGTCCCTTCCGAGGTATAGCTTCCCGCCTGCACGATGGTTTCGCCGGATACCGGATCCTCATAGCGGACAAATTCGCCGGACGGGACGACCCAGGTGGCTGCCGCGGCGATGATGATCAGGCAGGCGATGATCACCAGGGTATGCGGCGTTTCAAAGCGTTTTTTCTTCTTTTCTGTTTTTTCCATTATCATTTCCTCCTTGATCCCCTCTTTTTCCGCCCCGGCAGACAGGAAAGACGGAGAATTCCATTTATTATACCGCAGAAGGGGACAGAGCGGTAGCTTTTTCTTCCCGGGTTTCATATTTATTTTTGCTTTTCGGGAAAACGGCGCATATTTATGCGGAAAAACGCGGAAGGGGGCCGGAAGAAAACACAACCGACGGTTGAGACGCTTCTCCCGATTCCTCTGAACCTCCATTTTCATGAAGAAGCAGATCTGCTACAATAAGACCGACGGAGGAGAAAAAGCGATGAAGACCACACTTGCAGAAAACATTGCCCGTTTCCGCAGGGCGAAGGGCTACACCCAGGAGGAGCTCGCGGGCAGGCTGAATCTTTCGGCGCAGGCAGTTTCCAAATGGGAAAACGCCCAGTCCCTGCCCGATATCACCCAGCTTCCCAGGCTGGCCGGGCTGCTGGAAACGGATATTGATACGCTGATGGGATACATTCCCGGGAAAAAACGGATCACCGCCTACGAGGAACGCTATCAGGCGGAGGGCTATTACTGGGGGACCAGGCCGAATGAGATGTGCCTGGAGCTTCTGAAGCGTTTTTACCCCACCAGGCCGCTGCGTCTTCTTGAGATTGGCTGCGGGGAGGGGAAGGACGCGGTCTTTCTGGCAAAATGCGGCTATCAGGTGACCGCCTTTGACGCGGCGGTCTCCGGGATCGAGAAGGCGAAGCGGCTGGCGGACATCCATCAGACGGAGGTGTGCTTTTTCCAGGCGGATCTGAGAGACTTCCGGCTGGATGAGGAATATGACATCATCTACAGCTCCGGCGTGTTCCACCACATTTTGCCCGACATGCGCGGGGAGCTGATGGAAAACTATCTGTCCCATACCGCGCCGGGCGGCATGCACGCCGTCAATGTGTTTGTGGAAAAGCCCTTCCTTCCCGCCCCTCCGGATGAGAAGCCGGAGGAAGGCGGCTGGAAGAACTGGATCTCCGGGGAGCTTTTTACCTGGTATAAGGACTGGGTGATCGAGGACTGCCGGGAGGAGATCTTCGATTGCCGCAGCGGCGGCGTTCCCCACAGGCACTGTATGGACACCGTATTTGCCAGAAGGCCGCTGTAAAGAAAGGAGATCACAGATGAAGCAAAACAGGGAAGAGATCCGGCGCAGGCTGCTTGCTGCCGGAGGGATCTGGCTGGAAACGGAGCGGATGGTCCTGCGGGATCACAGGCCGGAGGATCTTGCCAGCCATCACGGGCTGCTCTCAGATCCGGACGATATGTATTATCTTCCGGAGATTCAGACCCACAGCCTGGAGGAATCCGAAAAGGATCTGAGGGAATCCGTCCGGGAGATCGGAAGGCCGGACAGAAAGCTTTATTTTCTGCGGATGGAGGACAAAAGGACCGGCGAACTCATCGGCGAGACCGGCTATACGGTGCTTCAGGAAACGCCCGTGGGTAAGCTGGTGCACGCCGGCTATTTCAGCCGCAGGAAATTCTGGGGACAGGGCTATATGACGGAGGCCTTCCGGGAGGTGCTGCGCTTCGCCTTTGAGGAAAACGGCGTTTTCCGCCTGACCACGGGCTGCGATCCGGAAAACAGAGGCTCGGAACGGGTGATGGTCAAATGCGGCCTGATCAAGGAAGCGGATAGGAAACAGAAGGTCTGGATGGACGGCCGGATGCGCGACCGGGTGGAATACCGCATGCTGAAGACGGAATGGGAAGAGAGAAGGGAAACAGCTCCTGGCCCGCGTCCGGAAACACTTTGAAGCAGGCTGTCGGATCTCCTTGCAATCCCGCCTCTTTTTTGCTACCATAGGTACGGACAAATCCAGTGATGACAGGACAGACGAC
>DWUW01000305.1 GCA_019120525.1 Candidatus Eisenbergiella stercorigallinarum
ATGTTGTATTAGTGAAAACAACGATTTTTTTCCGTATTTTTCAGCGTTTTTTTTCTTTCTTAAAATGTTTTTTTACGCTTGACTGAAAGGATTTCTTCCTATATAATCTGAATGATATTTTCCAACACACAGCAGTGTTGTGCATATTTTGCAGGTATTTTGAAGAGAAGGAGGTGTAGTTTCATGAAGATGACATTCCAGCCCAAGAACAGGCAGAGAAATAAAGTCCACGGCTTCAGAGCCAGAATGAGTACTCCGGGAGGAAGAAAGGTACTGGCAGCAAGAAGAGCAAAGGGAAGAAAGGTATTGTCCGCATAGGCCGCAGTAATGTGGCCTTTTTCTCTTTATGGAGACAGGCCGAAGCGGCCTGGTGAAAAAGGGTTTCCCTAAGAATGGAATTTTCAGAAAGTTTGAAAAAAAATGAGGACTTCCGGACAGTTTACCGGAAGGGAAGGTCCTGTGCCAACCGTCTGTTTGTGATGTATGTGTTGGAAAATAACAGCGATGGGAACAGGATCGGAATATCTGTGAGCAAAAAGATCGGAAACAGCGTTGTGAGGCATCATGTCACAAGGCTGGTTCGTGAAGGCTACCGGCTGCAGGAAAAGAGATTCAATAGTGGTTTGGATATCGTGGTCGTGGCCAGATCGAATGCCGCTTCGGCATCCTTCAGGGAGGTTGAGAGCGCGCTGCTTCATTTGGGAAGGCTCCAGAGGATCCTGAAGGATCCCGGGAAAGCCGGATCGGAGTGAGAGAGCGAAGGAAGGAAGAGGTTTTGGATGGAAAGGAGACTTTTACATGAAAACTCTTCTTATTGTTATGATCAGGGGCTACCGGAAATATATTTCTCCCATGAAACGGACGAAATGCCCCTATTTTCCCACCTGCAGCGAGTATGGGCTTGAGGCGGTGGAAAAGTATGGAGCCTTAAAGGGCGGGCTTCTTGCCCTGTGGAGGATCCTGAGATGCAATCCCTTTTCCAGGGGAGGTTATGACCCGGTTCCCTGAGGGAGGCGGGAGAAGGAGGATTTAGGTTTTGTCTGCAATTCTTTTGACAAAGGACGGCACGCCGGTGATCGGATGGATCGCTGTTGTCCTGGGACAGATCATGGAGTGGATTTTCGATCTTCTGAATCTGATCGGAATTCCGAATATCGGGCTTGCCATTATTATTTTCACTATCGTTGTATATATGCTGATGCTTCCCCTGACGATCAAGCAGCAGAAGTTTTCCAAGCTCAGCAGCAAGATGAACCCTGAGCTTCAGGCGATCCAGAAAAAGTATAAGGACAGGAAGGATAACGATTCCATGATGGCCATGCAGAATGAGACGCAGGCCGTTTATGCGAAGTATGGGGTTTCCCCCATGGGAAGCTGTGTGCAGCTTCTGATCCAGCTTCCGATCCTGTACGCCCTGTATCGGGTTATCTACGCGATCCCTGCTTATATCGACAAGGTCAGGGATGCTTTTTTCCCGCTGGTGGACAAGCTGATCTCCATGGAGGGAAGCGCGGAGTTCATCCAGGGCTTCCAGAATGCCGCCATGTATACGAAGCGTTTTACCAACGAGCAGTATCTGGCGGGAGATACCACATATATCCAGAACGCCTTTATCGATGTGCTGAACAAGGCGTCCACGCCGGAATGGGCCTCTCTGGCGGAAAAATTTCCCAGCCTGGCCGGAGATATTCAGGCGACCACGGCGAAGCTTGCGGAATATAATAATTTCCTTGGAATGAATATCGGGGATTCCCCTTCTTACTATTTTTCCAATGCCATCGCGCAGGGAAGCATCCTGCTGATCATCGCGGCGCTTGCCATTCCCGTGCTTTCCGCGGTGACGCAGTGGATCAACGTCAAGCTGATGCCCCAGGCTTCCACCTCTGACGGAAATGACCAGCAGAACAGCATGATGGCTTCCATGAAGATGATGAATACGATCATGCCGATCTTTTCGGCGGTGTTCTGTTTCTCCCTCCCTGCCGGCGTAGGCCTCTACTGGGTGGCCAGCTCCGTGGTCCGCAGCATCCAGCAGATCGCGGTCAACAAGCATATCGACCGTATGGATCTGGATAAGATCATTGAAAAGAACAAGGATAAAGCCAAGGAGAAGATGGAAAAGCGCATCAAGCGGATGGAAAAAGCCGGGATCGATCCCAAGACCATCAATCAGTATGCGAGCATGAATACCAGAAACGTACAGCCGCAGGCTTCCAAACCGAAGCGTTCCATTTCCCAGAAGGCAGCGTCGGCTCCGGCAATGACCCAGGAAGAAAAGGACGAAGCGGTCAGGAAGAATACGGAAATGTATGATAAAAAGGCTCCCAGGCCAGGAAGCATTACCGCCAAGGCAAATATGGTAAGGATCTATAACGAGAACAATACCAGGCCTGAAAAAAAGGATCGGGATAAATCTAAGGGCGGGAAGGAAACCGACAGGAAATAATCCGGATTTTAGGACAGGAGAGGACAAGGGGTGAAGGCTGCCGTCTTTGCGGCAGATTGGAGGTAAATATGGAATTCGTGGAATTTACTGCAAAAACAGTTGACGATGCCATCACGGCTGCATGCCAGAAGTTTCTTGTTACCAGCGACAGACTGGAGTATGAGGTGAAGGAGGAAGGTTCCTCAGGTTTTCTTGGCTTTAACGCCAAGCCGGCGAAGATCCTGGCCAGAGTAAAGGAAACTCTTGAGGATAAGGCGAAGGCTTTTCTTGAAGACGTATTCGCTGCCATGCATATGACGGTCCTGGTGGAAATTTCCTACGATGAGAATGAAAAGACGATGGATATCGACCTGAAGGGGGACGATATGGGCGTGCTGATCGGTAAGAGAGGGCAGACCCTGGATTCCCTTCAGTATCTGGTATCCCTGGTTGTGAACAGGGATACGGACGATTATATCCGGGTGAAGGTGGATACGGAGGATTATAGGAAGAGAAGGAAGGAGACCCTGGAAAATCTCGCAAAAAATATCGCCTATAAGGTGAAGAGAACCAGGAGAAGCGTATCTCTTGAGCCGATGAATCCCTATGAAAGAAGGATCATCCATTCCGCTCTTCAGAACGATAAATTCGTTACGACTCACAGTGAGGGGGACGAGCCCTACCGGCATGTGGTAGTGACGCTGAAGAAATGACCTGAGAAGCGGACAGGCTTTTTCAGTAAGGATTTGTGGAGGTAAGTGTGAAACAGACCGAGACGATTGCAGCGATTGCAACGGCGCTTTCCGATTCCGGCATCGGGATCATCCGCATCAGCGGAAGCGAAGCGATTCCGGTCGGTGACCGCGTATACCGGTCTAAGAATGGCTGCCATAGTCTGAAGGATTATGGCAGCCATACCATTCATTACGGATTTATCATGGATGGGCAGGAGATCCTGGACGAGGTCATGGTATCGGTCATGAAGGCGCCGAAAACCTATACGAGAGAAGATACTGTGGAGATCAACTGCCACGGCGGTATCCTGGTGATGAGACGGATCCTGGAAGCGGTGCTGAAAAATGGCGCCAGGCTTGCTGAACCGGGAGAATTCACCAAACGCGCCTTTTTAAACGGCCGTATTGATCTGGCAAAGGCAGAGGCAGTGATGGATCTGATCCGTTCCCGCAATGATTATGCCAGAAAGGCCTCCATCAGTCAGCTGGAGGGCTCAGTTTCCGGCTGTATCAGGAGGCTGAGGCAGGAGATCCTGGATGAACTTGCATTTATCGAGTCAGCCCTGGACGATCCGGAGCATATCAGTACCGAAGGCTATCCGGAGCGGCTTTCCGGAAAAGTGGACGCGCTGATCGCGGAGTGCGGAAGGCTGATCGATTCCGCGGAAAATGGAAGGCTTTTAACGGAAGGGATCAATACGGTCATTGTGGGAAAACCGAACGCGGGAAAATCTTCCCTTTTGAACCTGCTTGCCGGAAGAGAGCGAGCCATTGTGACGGAGATCGCGGGAACTACCAGGGATGTGCTGGAGGAAGCGGTAAGCCTTCACGGGATCAGTCTGAATGTGATCGATACGGCGGGCATCCGTTCCACCTCCGATGCGGTGGAAAAAATCGGAGTGGAAAAGGCGGAGCAGTACGCGAAGGAAGCGGACCTGATCCTGTATATGGCCGATTCTTCCATTCCCCTGGATGAGAGCGACGAACATATTCTGAGGCTCATTGAAGGAAAAAAATGCATCGTCCTTCTCAATAAATCGGACCTGACGCCGGTGCTGACGGAAAACGAACTGAAAGGGAAGCTTCCCTCCTCTGTCCCGGTGGTGAAGGTATCGGTAAAGGAAAGGGAGGGACTGGATGCCTTTGAGAACGTCCTTTCGGAAATGTTTTTTTCCGGAAGGCTTAGGTTTAACGAAGAAGTTGTCATCACCAGCATGCGCCATAAGGAAGCGCTCCAGAATGCTTCGGACAGCCTCCTTGAGGTAAAAAAGAGCCTGGAGGCCGGTATGCCGGAGGACTTTTTCTCCATTGACCTGATGAGCGCTTATGCTTCCCTGGGCGAGATCATTGGAGAAGAGGTAGGGGAGGATCTGGTGAACGAGATTTTCAGTAAATTCTGTATGGGGAAATAGCGGGACGCGGAAAGGGGGAAGGGCAGTGGAACAGATGTCCCTGTTTGATACGGGTTCTTCCGCTTGGAAGAACGGAGGCATAAACGCTTCGGATCCGCTTGCAAGCAGGCTCCGTCCGGAAACCCTGGAGGAGTTTGTGGGACAGAAGCATCTGGTCGGGAAGGGGAAGATCCTGCGGCGGCTGATCGATCAGGACAGTATCTGCTCCATGATCTTCTGGGGACCTCCCGGCGTTGGAAAGACCACCCTGGCAAGGATCATTGCCGGAAGGACAAGAGCGGAATTCATTGATTTCAGCGCGGTGACAAGCGGGATCAAGGAAATCCGGCAGGTGATGCAGCAGGCGGAACAGATGCGTCTGGCAGGCCGCAGGACTATTGTGTTTGTGGATGAGATCCACCGCTTCAATAAAGCGCAGCAGGACGCCTTTCTTCCTTTTGTGGAAAAGGGGAGCATCATCCTGATCGGCGCTACTACGGAAAATCCTTCCTTTGAGATCAATTCTGCCCTTTTGTCCCGATGTAAGGTATTTGTCCTTCAGGCCCTTTCCGAAGAGGATATCACAGAGCTTCTGCGTCATGCCCTTACAGCGAAGACAGGCTATGGCGGACAGAAAATAGAAATAGGGGAAGAGGTTCTGAAGGCTGCTGCGGTCTTTGCGAACGGAGACGCGAGGACGGCGTTGAATACGTTGGAAATGATGGTATTAAACGGAGAGATCCTGCCGGACGGGACGATCCGGATCTCGGAAGAAACGTTGGAGCAGTGTACCAGCAGACGTTCCCTTTTATATGATAAGAAGGGGGAGGAGCATTATAATCTGATCTCGGCCCTTCACAAATCCATGCGTAATACAGATCCTGACGCCGCCGTTTACTGGCTGGCACGTATGCTTGAGGCGGGAGAGGATCCTCTGTATGTGGCGAGAAGGCTGATCCGCTTTGCCAGCGAAGATGTGGGGATCGCGGACAGCAACGCGCTGACGGTTGCGGTTTCGGCTTATCAGGCCTGTCATTATATCGGAATGCCGGAATGCAATGTAAATCTGGCCCATGCCGTAGTCTATCTTTCCATGGCTCCAAAATCGAATGCCCTTTATAAGGCCTATGAGGATTGTAAGGAGGATGCCGCGAATATGCTGGCAGAACCGGTCCCTCTTCAGATCCGGAACGCGCCGACCAGCCTGATGGAGGAACTTCATTATGGAGAAGGATATGTTTATGCCCACAATACGCCGGAGAAGGTTGCCGCCATGCAGTGCCTGCCGGATTCGCTGAGGGGGAGGAGATATTATCTTCCGACGGATCAGGGAGAGGAGAAGAAGGTAAAGGAAAAGCTGGAGAAGATCCTGGACTGGAAAAGAGAGCGGTAGGAGAAATCTTTTCTTCTTCCCTCTGTTATGTTAAGATGAGAAAAACAGGGTTACATTCAGAGAAAGGTAAGGGGGATACAGGATGAAAAAAGAATCAAACGTGGGACTGTTCTTTCTGCTTGCTGTCGGGATCGTGGGTCTTGGATTGTACTTTGGCGCCGCGGAAGATTACAGCCGTGGTGAACTTCAGTTGTATCATATCGTCTGCTGGGTGGTTCTGATCACCGCGCTGCTGCGTGTCCTTGAGCTGGTTTGGGAACCGGTACGCGCACTGTGGGATCTTGCCTGGGGAAAAGCGGAGACAATATCGGAAAAGAAACCGCAGTCTTTTGATCCTCATGAGGATGAATATGGAAGAAAGAAACCTTTTCAAAATGAAAAAGCTTTTTCATATGAGAAGGATTTCAGCGAGGACGGGGAAATAAGCAGGGCTGATGGTGTGATCATCATGCCGGATCCGGGATCCCGGCTATACCTGGACGATGGTTCTTCATGCAGGGACAGGCAGAAGAAAGGTGCTTCAGAAGATTTCCCAGTCCAAAGGGTTTCTTCTGTTCCGGCAGCCGTACCGGAAGACCTTCCTTCAGGAGAGAACGGGACACAGAAAAAGAAAGAGAAAAAGAAGTCCAAAAAGAAGGACGGAAAGAAAAAGAAAAAATAGAAAGCAGAAGAAATAAAAGGAGTGGAAACGACATGGCGCAGGTCATGGAACGGGTGGATGTGTGTGTGGTAGGAGCAGGACATGCAGGCTGTGAAGCGGCTCTGGCGTGCGCGAGGCTTGGGCTGGAAACTGTAATATTTACAGTGAGCGCGGACAGTATCGCTTTGATGCCCTGTAATCCCAATATCGGAGGATCCTCCAAGGGACATCTGGTAAGAGAGCTGGATGCGCTTGGGGGAGAAATGGGGAAAAATATTGATAAGACTTTCATTCAGTCCAAGATGCTCAACAGATCCAAGGGACCGGCTGTCCATTCTCTGCGCGCGCAGGCAGATAAGGCGGAATATACCAGACAGATGCGTCAGGTCCTGGAAAATCAGGAGCATCTGACGATTAAGCAGGCGGAAGTATGCGAACTTCTCACGGAAGATGTTCCGTCAGAGGATGGTGCTTTGGATGTTGAGGGGAAGAAGAGGATCATCGGTGTCCGTATTTTTTCCGGAATGATATATGAATGCCGTGCGGTCATTCTCTGTACGGGAACCTATCTGAATGCCCGATGCCTTTGCGGGGAAGCAATCACCCATACCGGCCCGAACGGGCTGCAGCCTGCCGTGTATCTGACGGATAATCTGGAAAAGCTCGGTATCCGTATAAAGCGTTTCAAAACAGGAACACCAGCAAGAATGGATGGAAGGACCATAGATTACTCCAAAATGGAAGAACAGCCGGGAGATGAGAGGGTTGTTCCCTTTTCTTTTTCCACAGATCCGGAAAGTATACAGAAACCGCAGGTTTCCTGCTGGCTGACTTATACGAATGAAAGAACCCACGAGATCATCCGTGCCAATCTTGACAGATCCCCTATTTATGCGGGAATTATAGAAGGAACCGGTCCAAGGTACTGCCCATCCATCGAAGATAAGGTAGTAAAATTTTCGGAAAAGCCGAGGCATCAGGTTTTTCTGGAACCGGAAGGACTTTCTACAAATGAGATGTATGTGGGAGGAATGTCTTCCTCTCTTCCTGAGGATGTTCAGCTTGCTATGTATCGAAGTGTTCCTGGATTGGAACACTGTAAGATTGTCCGAAATGCGTATGCGATCGAGTATGACTGCATTGACGCCAGGCAGCTTTATCCTACTCTTGAATTCCGCAGAATATCCGGCCTGTTCAGCGCGGGACAGTTTAACGGCAGCAGCGGGTATGAAGAGGCGGCAGCCCAGGGGTTGGTCGCCGGCCTGAATGCCGCTCTTGAGATTCTGGGAAAGGAGCCTGTGATCCTTGACCGTTCTCAGGCGTATATAGGTGTTCTGATTGATGATCTTATCACCAAGGATAACCGTGAGCCATATCGTATGATGACTTCACGGGCGGAATATCGTCTTCTTCTCAGGCAGGATAATGCGGATCTCAGGCTCCGCGGGATCGGTTATAAGGCTGGCCTTGTGTCCGAAGAGGAGTATCGGTATACCTGCCGCAAAAAAGAACAGATAGAAAAGGAGACGGCACGCCTGAAGACTGTAATGGTCGGTGCTTCTATCCCTGTACAGAAATTTCTGTCGGAGCATGGAAGTTCTCCTTTGAAAACGGCTGCAAGCCTTGCGGAGCTGATCTGCAGGCCTGAACTTACTTATGATATGCTTTCAGAGCTTGATCCGGAAAGGGAGAAGCTTTCTGCGGATGTGATCGAACAGGTAAAGATTGAGTTGAAATATGAAGGATATATAAGCAGACAGCATAAACAGGTGGAACAGTTCCTGAAGATGGAGGAGAAAAAGATACCTGACTGGCTGGATTATGACGAGGTTCCAAGTCTCCGGCTTGAAGCGAGACAGAAATTGAAGGAGTTCCGGCCAGTGTCAGTGGGACAGGCATCCAGGATTTCAGGTGTTTCCCCGGCTGATATATCGGTTCTTCTTGTTTTTCTGGAGCATTATGGAAGACGGAAGAAAACAGAGGATTGAATGGAGGTTTCTATGAATCATGATTTGAAATATGATCTGTCTTCTTTCAGAAAGGATCTGGAAGAGCTTTCTGTCTTTCTGACGTCGGAACAGGAAGAAAAGTTTCTTTCCTTTTATGAGCTTCTTGTGGAATGGAACAGCCATATGAATCTGACGGCGATCACAGAATTTGATGAAGTGATAAAAAAGCATTTTGTTGACAGTCTTACTCTTGTTAAGGCGCTTCCCCTGCTTTCGGACCGTCCGTCAGTTCCCGCGGAAGGTCTGCCCGGAAGATTATCTCTGATCGATGTGGGGACCGGAGCCGGATTCCCCGGTATCCCTTTGAAGATCGCTTTCCCTGAATTGGAGGTTACTCTGCTTGACTCTCTTCAGAAAAGGGTAGGATTTCTGAATGAGGTGATCTCAAAACTGTCCCTTACAGGAATTACGGCCATTCATGGAAGGGCGGAGGATTTCGCTAGGCCCGGCAGGCTGAGGGAGAGCTTTGATATCTGTGTATCCAGGGCTGTCGCCAATCTTTCCACACTTTCCGAATATTGCATTCCTTTTGTTAAAAAAGGGGGATGTTTTGTTTCCTATAAGGGTTCCGATATGGAAGAGGAGGCTGCTTCTGCCAAAGCTGCCATTCGGATCCTTGGCGGGGATGAGCCGGAAATATTCTCTTTTTATCTTCCTGATTCTGATATCAGGAGAAATCTGTATCTGGTCAGAAAAAAGGCTCCTACGCCCGGAAGATATCCTCGTAAGGCTGGTCTTCCGGGAAAGGAGCCGATTCATGGATGACAGTATATTTGAATTATAAAAGGATTCCCAGCTGATCCAGAACAGTCCCTGATCTTTCCAGATGAGGATATTGCCTGGTATAGGATACAGGGAAGGCCTCTATGGATGGATTGTGGGAAAGATATGCTTCTACGGCCATCTGGTTATCCTTTTTTTCTGTTCCATATATGATATAGATACTGTGATCAATCTGTTTCAGCGCATGAATGATATTTGTATTCATATATCTTCCCATATAGCTGGCAAAGGTATATTTTGCTGTACAGTCAGGCTGATGGGAAGATTCCCTGTAAGCGTCAAGAATCCCTTCTGTGATCATTCCCGGATTATAGAACATCTTTTCGGAGAAGCTTCTCCGGAATGCGTCCTTTGTTGTTACCATATTGTATACAAAGGTTCCGAGTACAGGCGTATCGATCAGCAGCTTCAGCAGCTTTGTTCTCTTGCTTGGAATTCGGTTCAGTCGGTTCAGATTCTGTGGATTGATCAGAACAATCTGGTCAATGATCTCTCCATCATTATGTGCTGTCATGACTGCTATGGATGCTGCGTCCCCTGTCGCTAAAATGCTCGTCTTTTTCCCAATGACATTTTTGATAAAATCAATGACGGACTGTACGTAGAGATAACTTGTATAGGTAATATTCGGTTTGTCAGATAATCCGTATCCGAGCATATCTATCGCGAACACTTCATGATTTTCTGACAATTCATCAAAAATCTTATTGAATTCATAGCTGCTGCTTCCTTTTGTGAGGTCATGGAGAAGCAGAAGAGGGCTTCCGTTTCCTTTTTGTGAATATCTGATTTTTCCAAAGCGCCATTCATAATATTTATTGTTTGGACTGGAAAGAGCGTTATTTACGGTACTGAGGGAAAATTCAACTCTGTTGATAATATGCATGGTAAGTGCCGCAAGCCCAGTCAGAGCCAGTATTGTTCCAGTTTTTTTCGTCATTTTGTTCTCCATTCCAAATTATAAATTGTTTATTTAAAAGTTACAAAAAGTTTTTATATATAGTTATTGTTTTAGGCTATATTTATTATAATTCATT
>DWUW01000306.1 GCA_019120525.1 Candidatus Eisenbergiella stercorigallinarum
CCAAAGGTATTCCGGCTTTTCTCAGTTCAGGCAGCCCTTTTCCCTTTCCGCAGGCCGATTCCCAGGAGGTCTTACGCGGGAGCGCCGCCCTCCTTTTTCCGGTTACACCAAACGCGCTCCAGGATGGAGGCAAATATGAACACCAGCAGCAGCTTTTCCGGAGAGGAAGCCAGACAGCTTCCGGTTCCGAAAAAGCCCGAGTATAAAGACACCAAAGACGCCCTGTCCGGACTTTTTAACGATGAAGCGGTCAGACAGCATATTTCCCGCCGCCTGCAGGAAATGCGGGAAACGGATATCTACGCCCTTTTCCTGATCGGCGTAAGCAGCGCCGGGGAAGCGGCACAGGATGCGGACGGACAGAACGGTTCCGGGAAGAAAGACGCCGCGCAGAAAGAGGCCGTCCGGTACGCCGGGAAGGCGCTCTCCTCTCTTTTCCGGGCCACGGATATCCTCGGAAGGCTGAAAAACGGTCTGTTTACCGTCTTTCTTATGGGGCCCATCACAGAGGAAAGCATTTTTGAGAAGACGGCCCTGCTCTCCCATTACCTGCATTTTCCGGAATCCCCGGAAAACGCGGGCCTTATGCATGCCTCCGCGGGCGTCTACCTCGCTTCCGGAAGCGGAATGACGTTTCAGGCGCTGTATGAGAAGGCGGAGCGCGCCCTCCGTACGGCCATGGAAAACGGGAACGACAATTTCCATCTGGAAACGGCGGAAAACATCCCTCTTTTCGGCATGCAGGACGGCGTTCCCGTTCCCTCCGCCATTCTGCAGCCCCACATCCTTCTGGAAAACATCGAAGACGGCATCTGCCTTCTGGAGGCTGCCGACAGCATCCGGATCATCTACGCAAGCCCCGGCTTCTATGATATGCTCGGCCTGTCCCCGGACACCTTCCGGCTTCCCTGCGATCTGAAGGACGTGGGAATCCATTCCGACTACGAAGCGGATTATGAGCGGGCCATCCGCGAAAGGGTCTCCACCAGCGGCGCGGCGGAGCATGTCCACCGCATCCGGGATACCAGGGGAAACCTGCTTTGGCGGCATGTGCGCTTTTCCCGGATTCCCTGCCCCGGAAGCCGCTATCCTGTCCTGATCGAGATCTCCAGAAATATCACCTCCTCCATGGAGACCAGGCGGCAGCTTCAGGAAAGCGTGGAGCGCCTCCAGCTGGCGTTCGGCCAGAGCCACAGCATGCTCTGGGAGGTGGAGCTTTCCTCCAGGACCTTCTGTATCTTTAACGGGAATTCCGCCTCCGGCCGTCCGGACAGGACTCTGTCCCGTTTTCCGGAATCCCTGGTGGAGGACGGCCTGGTCCATCCGGATTCCGCCCAGGCTTTCCTCCGGTTCGCGGCAAGCCTCCTGGACGGCAAGGCCGCGGATACCGGAAACTTTATCATGAAGAACCGGGAAGGCGGCGGCTACAGCTGGTTTTCCCTTTCCTACCGTCAGGTCTGCGACGCGGACCATAATCCCGTCAAGGCCGTCGGCGTCCAGGAAAGGCTTCCTTCCATTTCCGGCATCTATTCCTTCGGCTCGCCCCGCTGTCCGATCCCGGAGATCCTGCGCCACCACCTCCTCGCCCGCCTGCACGTCAATCTCACCGCGGATACCATAGAGGAGCTGTGGCAGGACGGAAGCGACCAGACCGCCCGGACGAAGGGCTTCCCCTATTCCGACGTCTTTGACCGGAAGCAGGTCCCCCTGTTCCACCAGGCGGACGGCAGGGAGCTGAAGGAACGCTTCAGCAGGGACAGCCTCCTGAAACAGTTTGAAAAAGGGGAATACTGGGATACCCTGGAATACGACCGGATCGACAGCGGCGGAAATATCTGCCGGGTTACCGGGACGTCCAATCTGCTGCGCGATCCCCAGTCCGGCGATATCCATCTGTATTCCTGTTTTTATGATACCCAGCAGCGGCGCGAATGGGAATTTCTCGCGCAAAACGGCGTACAGCGCGATCCGGTGAGCGGCCTGTGCATCGGCCAGGCCGTCCGGGATATCGCGGAACGGCTCCTGCGCTCCGGCGGCGCTCCCTCCCCCGCCCTTTCCCTGATCCGGATGAACGGAGGATTTTTCCGGTCTTCGGAGCCGGACGCGGCCGAACTGAGAAACAGGCGCTTCGTCATGATCGGCCTGTCCTTTGCCCTTGGTACCGACTGCCTGATCGGACAGCATTCGGAGGATTCCGTCCTGGTCTTTTACCCGGACGCTTCCTCTCCGTACGACATCAAGAAAAGGATCGAGGACGCTTATGCCTATGTCCGCACCGTCATGCAGGAGCTGAACGGTCTGGACGATGTGCGCTTTGTTTCCTGCGTGGTCATGGGGCAGGACGGGCATACGGATTTCGGCCTGCTGCTTTCCCGTGCCGCGTCCATCTGCAGCATTTATGAAAACGCGGCGATGGACATGGTCGTCTTCCCCGATACGGATGAGGACTGGACGTGGGGAAGGCTCTGCGGCCGGGGCGGGGAGGATGAGATCACCGTTGTTCCCGAAGAGGAGTCCTGCGCGCTTACCCCGGAGGAGGAACGGGTCGTTTTCGACTGTCTGGCTTCCATGCTCGGCGCCCGTTCCCTGAAGGCTTCCATGGAGGGCGTCCTGCGGCGCCTTGGCCGCTACTATCAGGCCTCCCGGCTCTATATCCTGGCCCTTTCCGAGAAGCGCCAGAGCCTTACCATGCTCTATGAATGGGACAGCCGCCAGAAATACAGCATCCAGCATATCATCTCCGGCATGTCCCTGGACCGGTTCCCGCTTCTTGTGAGGTGCATGAAGGAAAAGGCCCCTGTGATCACCAAAAGCAACGGCGAAGCCTTCGGCACCCATGAAAAGGGGAAATTCTGGCATTTTACCGTCTTTCCCCTGTTTGTCCAGAACGAGGTGAGAGGCTTCTTCTGCGTGGAGAACGCGCAGAAACATTCCGATGCTTCCGGCCTGATCGAGACGATGCTTCCCTACATGAAGCAGGAGCAGGACCGTTACTTTGACAACGCGCCCAGGCCCTCTCTGCGCCTTTCCGATTCGCTCTCCCGGCTTCCCAACCTGCGCTCCTATCTGGATACGGCGGAGCTTCTGACCTCGGACTCCTCCAGCTCCATGGGCGCGCTCTCCCTGGATGTCCCCAATTTTTCCGCCCTCAACGGAAATCTCGGTTTCGACTACGGGCGGGAAATGCTGGGATTCATTGCGGATATGCTCTCCGATGTGTTCGGAAAGGCCTATATTTTCCGTACCTGGGACGCGGAATTTGTCGTTCTGTACCCCAACACGATCATGGAGGTCTTCGTCAGCCGGTGCACCAGGCTGCGCACCATGCTCCAGAGACGCTATCCGGGCCAGATCCGGATCGGCTACACCTGGGCGGACGGCGTTTATACCGCGAAGAACCTGGTCAAGGAGGCCAGATCCATCATGCAGTGCGAAACGGTAAAAATGGATTCCGGAGAAAGGCTCACTTTCCTGGAAAAAGACCGTTTTGATACCGGAAAGGGCACAAAGAAGGATCATTTTATCGCCTACTTCCAGCCTAAGATCAACATGAAGGACGGGAGCCTCGCGGGCGCGGAGGCGCTGGTGCGCGGCATCGATAAGGCGGGCCATATCATCCCGCCCGGCCAGTTCATTGAAGAGATGGAAAAGGACGGCTCCATCCGGGAGCTGGATCTGTTCATGCTGGAGAAGGTGCTCGGCCAGCTGAGCGAGTGGAAGCGGCGCGGCCTTCCCGATGTGCAGGTGTCCGTGAACATATCCCGGTTCACCCTGTTCAACCCCACCACGCTGGCCTCCATCCTGGCGATCCAGAGCCATTTCCCCGAGATCTCTCCGGACCAGATCGATCTGGAGATCACGGAGACCGCCGGAGACGTGGAAAAGGCGACGCTTTCTTCCATCGTGGACAGCTTCCGGGAATTTGGCCTGCGCTTTGAGCTGGACGACTTCGGCTCCCACTACGCGAACGTGTCCATCTTCAGCAACATCCATTTTAACGCCATCAAGCTGGACCGCTCGCTGATCAACGATCTGCCCGGCAACGAGATCAGCCGGATGCTGGTGGAAAATATCGTGAACATCTGCCACAGCTTCGGCATGCGCTGCGTGGCCGAGGGCGTGGAGACCAGGCAGCAGGAGGCCGCCCTCCTGGACGCCGGCTGCACCTACGCGCAGGGCTATTATTACGCAAGGCCGCTCCCTCCAAGGAGCTTTGAGGAACAATATCTGAAACACAGACAATGATAACGTCATCCAAAGGAGGTAATCTGATGACAGAGGAAACCATCACACAGGCAAAGCCGGAGGAAAACCATCCCGGTTCGCCCCTGATCATCGGCATCGGGGCATCGGCGGGAGGGCTGGAGGCTCTCCAGCAGTTTTTCCAGCACATGCCCTCCAACAGCGGGCTGAGCTTCGTGGTCATCCAGCATCTCTCTCCCGACTATAAGAGCCTGATGGCCGATATCCTCGGGAAGCATACACAGATGCATGTCCTGCAGGCGGAAAACGAAATGACGATCCGCCCCAACACCGTTTATCTCATCCCGCCCAAGAACAACATGACCATCCGGGACGGAAAGCTTTACCTGAATGAATTTGTCCACGGGATGCTCAACCACCCCATCGACGTTTTCTTCACCTCCCTTGCGGAGGAGCAGAAGGAACGGGCCATCGCCGTGGTCATGTCCGGCACCGG
>DWUW01000307.1 GCA_019120525.1 Candidatus Eisenbergiella stercorigallinarum
AAAAGGCGGAAACCTCCGCCGGCGTACAGCTCTCCCCGGAGCTTCTGGGGGCGTACAGCGCGAACCGGGGCGAGGATCGCGCATCAGACTGTCATGTGTATGCCTGCGACATGCTGGAAAATGTGACGGAGGAGCTTCCGGTAACGGATGGGGCGCTTGCGCTTTCCTTCCATCCGTTTGAGATCAAAACCGTCCGGATTTCCAGAGGAAAGTAAAAAGAAAAAGCAAAGAAGAAAGGGACCGCGGCTTCTGAAAATGCCCGGTCCCTTTTTTCGGCTTCCTGCCGGCGGCAGGAGAAAAGCGCTCTTTCCTATCGGATTTTTGCGGAAACCTCGTTTGTAAAAGGAGGCTTCTCAGTGAAATGGTAGGATATTTCCGCGGCAGCCTTTCTGGCAAAGCTCATTCGCGGAGGCAAGAGGGTCAAAGCGGGAGCCGCTGTAGCGGATGATAATTGCCGCCGCATCCTCCGTGTCGGAATATTCCACGGTTACCGACATATCAAAGCGGTCGTCCAGCTCTGGCAGGATGAGCTGCATGCACATTTCTTCCAGATAACTCTGCATGTTGTAGATGGTTTTTTGGGAAATTTGGTGCTTCCTTCCAAACTCCTCCAGATGGGTATTGAAACCGATAAAGTCAAAGTCTCTGGAATGGATATCATATTCCATCACCTTCAGCCGGCGAATGAACTGCCGCGTTTTTTCCTTCCGCGGATTCTCAAAAATCTGTTCCGGCGTGCCATCCTCGTAAATGCCGCCTTCGTCCATGTAAAAGACGCGGTTGCAGACCTCTCTGGCAAATTTCATTTCATGGGTCACAATGATCATCGTGTTTCCCTGTCTGGCCAGATCGCGGATTACCGACTGGACCTCTCCGACCATGGTTGGATCCAGCGCGGAGGTCGGCTCGTCAAAAAGGATGATCTCCGGCTCCATCGCGAGCGCGCGAGCGATGGCCACACGCTGCTTCTGGCCGCCGGACAGGCCGCCCGGATATACAAGCGCCTTATCGGCAAGACCTACCTTCCGGAGAAGCTCCATTCCCTTATCATAGGCATCCTGCCTGCTCTTTCCCAGAAGATCGACAGGAGCGGTCATAATATTTTCAATTACCGTCATATGGGGAAACAGATTGAACTGCTGAAATACCATCCCCATTTTCCTGCGGACCCTGCTTACGTCGCAGCTTTTATCCGTGATCACCTCGCCATCTATGATGATCTCGCCGGAGGTAGGCTGCTCCAGAAGATTCAGACAGCGGATGAGGGTTGACTTTCCTGTTCCGGAAGGCCCGATGACAGAGATCACGTCACCGCGGCTGATTTCCACGTTGACATCCTTCAGCGGCGTTACTCCGGGGTATTCCTTTTTTAAATGTCTGATGGTAATCATTTCGTCTTCACCCCTTTCAGAATCTGCTTTTGACTGCGGCGCCTGGGATCAAAATACAGCTTGATGCGGTTGAGCAGGATCGACAGGAGCCATGTCAGCAGAAAGTAAACCGCCGCCGTCGCGAACAGCGGAAAGAAAGCTTCATAGGTGGTGCTGCGGATAATATCGCCCATCCTTGTCAGGTCGTTTACCGCTATGTAGCCGACCACGGCCGTGGCGAGGACGAGGGAGACCGCCTGGTCACAGTAAGACGGCAGGAACAGCATCATGCTCTGCGGGAGAATAATGCGGAAGAAAGCCTTATTCCTGGGATAACCCAGCGCGTAAGCGGCTTCCGTCTGCCCCTTGTCCACACTGCCGACACAGACGCTCAGATGACTGTAGACAAATGAGCCAAAAGTCAGGGAGAAGCCGACGATGGAAACCGGCACGCCGCTGATATCCTCTATGCTGCCAAAGATGACATAATACAAAATCATCAGGACAACGACCGTAGGCGTACCTGCTATGATGCGGGAATATATTCTGGCAACGCCCAGGGCAGCGGAACGGACGATATGGTTTCGGGCGCGGCTGAGCATATAAAGACCAAAGCCCAGGGCGCTGCCGCCGATAACGGAGCAGATGCTGATGAGCAGGGTCACGCCGATCCCCTCCACGATCATTTTCCAGCGGCTTTCACGGATGAAGGTTTTCTCAAAGTTTTCAGCAAGGCCGGCGAAGAAGCCCGCCTCTTCGGAATCCTCCGCAGCTGCCGCTCCCCCGGAGGCTTCCTCTCTGCTTCCCCTTATTACCATCAGCGCATCCACAGTCAGATAAGATTCGGAAAATGTCACGCTTTCCTTCCGTTCCTCGGTGATGGTAAAACCCGCGGCTCCCATATCGTATTTGTCCGCATGGATTCCGGGCAGAATGGAATTAAAGGAAACGTTCCGCAGGTCCAGCTGATAGCCGTATTCTTCTGCAAACAGCACCAGGAATTCAATCTCATATCCGGTAAAACGGTTGTCCTTCAGATAGACCAGAGGTTTGGACTCCACGTCCACAGCTACGGTTATCGTGCCGTTCCCGCCGGAAAGATTCTCATAGTCCGGATGCTCCTCGACCGGCGGCTCCTCTTCGTTCAGCCACTTTTCTTCCAGATCTTCGAGCAGGCCGTTTTCTTTTGAGGCAAGGATGAATTCGTCCATCTGGGCTACAAGCCCGCTGTCGGCATCGCTTTTGGAAAAGGCAAAGGCTACCGGAGTCTGATCGACCGGTTCTTTTACAGCGTCAAGATTCGCTCCTTCCCACAGGGCGGCCACATAATAGGGAGAATCGCAGATGAAGCCGTCGATTTTTCCCTGCTCCGTGCTGAGGATCATATCCGTAGTCGTGCTGTAGTATACCCGTTCTGCCTCAGGAAAACGTTCCTTTACCAGAGGATCATAGGAGGAGCCCGTTAAAATACCGATGGATGCCGTCCCGAAGTCTGCAAGAGTCGGTCTGTCTTCCGGTTCCGTATCAGCCGCCAGAACCGTCAGGGCCGAAAACGGGCTGTAAGCCTGGGAAGCGTTTTCTTCCTTTCGGCCGCAGCCGGACAGGAGACCGGCGCAAAGCATACAGAGGAAAAAGAACGCCATCCGTTTTTTTGTTTGAAGCATTGAATATTTTTCCTTCCTTTCTCCGCCTTCATGCGGAATTTAAATTGGTTACGAACATTGCTGCGAATACGCTTTGTATGGGACTGCCGGCGTATTCGGATATTTTTATTATATAACTAAGACTTCCCACACCAATAAGGTGTGTTGAACCTTGAAAATTCAATATTTCAGCCAATAAAAAAGGCATAAATACGTTCCGTTTGCTATAATGGAATTGCCAGAAACCATTTTCACAAAGGAGATTTA
>DWUW01000308.1 GCA_019120525.1 Candidatus Eisenbergiella stercorigallinarum
CGCCTGAGACCGCCGCGGAAACGGAAAGCGCGACAGAAACCGCCGAAAGCCCGGAGACGGAAGAAAGCGGAGCGCAGACGCTTCCAACCCAGGACAGGGCAGGAAAGCCCATCACCGTTCCGGAGGAGGTAAATACCATCATTTCCCTGGCTCCCGCGACTACGCAGATCCTGTGCGATCTGGGACTTGCTGAAAAAATCGTGGCGGTGGACAGCAACTCTCCCATGTATGCGGCACAGCTGAGCGCGGATGTGCTTCAGTTCAACATGATGGAGCCGGATCTGGAGCAGATCATGGCCGCGGAAGCGGATATTGTGTTCGTCAGCACCATGAGCAGCCAGGGCGGAGATGATGTGTTCCAGCCCGTGCGGGATGCCGGCGTGTGCGTGGCGGAGATCCCCACCTCCAATTCCATCGAAGATGTGAAGAAGGACGTACAGTTCGTGGCGGACTGCGTCGGAATGTCCGCGGAAGGGAAAGCGCTGGTGGACGGGATGGATGCGGTGATCGGCGAGGTGAGCGCCATCGGAGAGAATATTTCCGATCAGAAAACCGTCCTGTTTGAGATCTCTCCCGCGCCCTATCTGTACAGCTTCGGCACGGGCGTATACCTGAATGAAATGATCGAGCTGGCCGGAGCGAAGAATGTTCTTGCCGATCAGGAGGGCTGGCTTTCCGTGACGGAGGAGAGCGCTGTCGCGGCCAATCCGGATGTGATCCTGACCAGCGACAACTTCTCCAATGAGGATCCGGTCGCGGAGATCCTGGGCCGGGAAGGCTGGCAGAATGTGACAGCGGTGATGGAAGGACAGGTCGCCTACATCGATAATGCGGCGAGCAGCCTGCCCAATCATCATATCGTGGATGCGCTGGTTGAGATGGCGAAGGCCATTTATCCGGATGAGTATGCGGGACTGGAATAAAAGAAAAAAACAAGTGAATAAAAGGAGAAGGCTTTTTCTTCTCCTGCTCATCTGCCTGCTGACACTGGCGGCCGGAGCGGGGGTAGGAAGCGTGGCGATCTCTCCCACGGATATCCTGGCGATTCTGGGAAACCGCCTGTTTTCTCTGCCGCTTCCGGAGGATATCTCACCCAATCAGGTGTCCATCCTCTGGACGCTGCGGCTGCCCCGCTGCCTGTGCGCCTTCCTGGTGGGAGGCGCGCTGGCGGCCAGCGGTACGGTGATGCAGTCCGTGCTGAGGAATCCTCTGGCGAGCAGCTACACGCTGGGGGTCTCCTCCGGCGCTTCCCTGGGAGCCGCGATCGTGATCGTGACCGGCCTTACGCTTCCTTTTGCCGGCTTTCTGACCCTGCCCCTGGCAGGGTTTGTGTTCGGCCTGGGAACGGTGTTTGCCGTGATCGCCTTTGCCTCCCGCATGGACAGAGGGCTTCAGAATCAGACCATCATCCTGACCGGTATGGTATTTTCTTTGTTTGTAAACGCCCTTCTGACGCTTTTGAGCGTCCTGGAGCAGAATTATATGCAGCAGCTCCTTCTGTGGCAGATGGGAAGCTTTTCCGGGAGAAGCTGGCAGGAGGCTGGGATCCTGTTTGCCGTCCTGCTTCCCGGCGTTCTGTATCTGTGCCTGTTTTCCAGGCAGATGGATATGATGACCTTCGGCGAAGAGGCCGCGAGGACCATGGGTGTGGATACGAAGCGCGTGAAGCTGAAGCTGATCGTGGCGGCGTCGCTGCTGACAGGAACGGCGGTCTGCTTTACGGGGACCATCGGCTTCATCGATCTGATCGCGCCTCATGTGGCGAGGCGGGTGTTCGGCCCGGCGCACCGGTATGCGCTTCCGGTTTCCGTCCTGTTCGGAGGGGCCTTTATGGTGCTTTCGGATCTGGCGGCAAGAACGGTGATGTCTCCCACGGAGCTTCCCGTGGGAGCGGTGACCGCGCTGATCGGCGCGCCCTTTTTTGCCTGGGTGTACTTTAAGGGGAGAGGCCATGAAAAGTGAAGAGAGGAAGGACGGCGTTTTGGCGCTTGAGCTTGCCGGTGTAACGGCAGGCTACGGGCAGGAGCCGGTATTGAAAAACATCTCCCTTTCCGTACGGGAAGGGCAGAGGCTTGCGGTCCTGGGCCGAAACGGGAGCGGGAAGACCACGCTGCTAAGAGTGATCGCGGGACTCCTTCCCTGCAGCGGCCAGGTGCGCATCTGCGGCGCGGACGCGCGGGAACTGAAGCGGGAGGAGCTGGCAAGGCGGGTGGCGATGATGAGCCAGTTCGCGGGCGCGTCCCTTCCCTATACGGTGGAGGAGACCGTCCGGATGGGAAGATACGTCCATCAGCCGTCCGGTTTCCTTTCCGGCATGTTCTCCGGCTTCCTTTCCGGCGCGCAGGAAAAAGACCGGGAGGTGACGGATGCCTGTATCCGTGCCGCCGGTCTCTGGGAGAAGCGAAGCAGCCTGGTGACGGAGCTTTCCGGAGGCCAGCTTCAGCGGGTATTTCTGGCAAGGGCCCTGGCGCAGGAGCCGCTGGTCATGCTGCTGGACGAGCCGACAAGCCATATGGATCTGAAATATCAGACCGGGCTGGTGGATTATCTGAAGAAATGGGGGGAGGAAACCGGCCATACGGTGGTCGGGGTCCTTCATGATATCAGCCTGGCGCTCCGCCTTGCGGACAGGTTCTGCTTTCTGAAGGACGGACAGGTGCTTGCCTGCGGAGACGCCTCTGTCATCACCCCGGAGCTTCTGGAGGAAACCTATGAAATGGATGTGGCGGCATGGATGAAAGAGTCCGCCGGAAGAATGGAGGAGATCCTCAATGGAAAACATTTACCGCAGTCCTGATGAAGCCTACCCCTTCCTTGCGGATGAACCGCAGGACCTGCGCTGTGATTTTGAACTCCTTACAGACGAGCTTGCCAGCCTGACCGGGCTCCTGGCGGCAAAAACGGAGGAGCCCGCGCTGAGAGAAGAGCTTCTGTGGCTGGACGAGATGATCTATCATGCCAATCCCACGCTTCGGACCCGGTTTACCCTGAAGCCGGAGGAGGTGGAGGCGCTGAGAGAACGGACGGAGCTTCTGATGCGTGAAGCGGCCGGGACAGTACACCGTTTTGTGCTGCCGCAGGGCTGTGAAACGGCGGCGCTCGCCCATGTGCTGCGCGTGAAGGCGAAGGAGCTGGTACGGCTTTTGTACCGCCATATTCATCAGGGACATGAGACGCCGGAGGAACTGATCGACTTCTGCAATCTGCTGTCCGGCTATTTTTTCGGACTGGCCCTGAAGTTTAACCGAAGCGCCAGAGTGGAGGAAAAGGATTTCGTCAGCCGTAACTACTGAGCTGCCGGACGGCCGCTTCCTGAAATTCCGGTTTCCAAACGGATCCGATTCAAAAAAATGACGCATAATCTGCCCCGAAAACAGACAGAATAACTTTGTATCCAGGTTCTTCGGGGTCTGGAGCAAAAAAAATGAAAAGCAGGAGGCAGAAAAATGGCGGAATTGAAATGCGCGGTAGACAGCTGTACCTACAACAGCGACAGATTATGCTGTAAGGGCGATATCCTGGTTGGAGGCAAAAATGCCAGGAAGGAGCAGGATACCTGCTGCGAGAGCTTTCAGAAGAGAAAAGAGGGGCAGGCGTCCAATTCCATGAATCCGACGGGAATGATCTCCATCGACTGTCAGGCGGTCAAATGTGTCTATAACATGGATCACAGATGTTCGGCGGAACGGGTGGATATCAGAGGCTGCGGGGCGGACAACTGCAGAGAAACCATCTGCGCGACCTTCCGGGAAAGGTAGGAGCGCGCGGGAGAAGGGGGAACGGCCGGACCGTTGTAACAGTTCTGCCGATACGTTTTCGTACGGTCTGCGCAGTAAATGCGCAGACCTGGCTGAACTGTTACGGACCGTTCCCTCAGCTCTGAAAAATCAGGAAAAAACAGATTGACATAACAGGATTCCTGTGTTATTCTCTTTAAGTACGCAGGTACAGAACAGCAGCTGATGGTTTGAGAATCAGCTGTCCTCATACGAAAACAAGCAGAGTATCCGCTCTCACCCTATGGCGACAGTGCTGATAGGCGTTCATCTATGGCAGGCCGGAAGAAGCTTCCGGTTGATCTTTGAGTAGCGGAGAGCATTGCTTTCCGTTTTTTTGTGCGGCAGGACCGGCAGACGGCCGTCGCGCCTGCAGGGGAGAAGTTCTGGCCGGCGGAGCGGGAGTTACTGTAACAGGCGGGCAGGAGCCCGCATCCGGCGCCGGGAACCGGAACCGGATTTCTTAGGAGGGTAAGACAATTAGCGAGTTATTTATCAACGTA
>DWUW01000309.1 GCA_019120525.1 Candidatus Eisenbergiella stercorigallinarum
CCTTTCCGTCTATCTGGACGCCATCATCTGGATCATCAACCCCTCCGGCCGCATGATCCTGGATACGGCCACTCCGGTGGAGCTGGAAAATCCCCGCATCGTGGAAGGCTTCAACGCCACCGATTTCGCCGGCTCCTACTATACGGTGGGAAATTTTTACGGAAGCTTTGACGGGGACATGCTCAGCGTCTTCGCCCCCATCACCTCCAATTTCAAGGTGAGCGGCTATGTGGTCATCCACACCTCCATGGCGGAGCTGAAGATAACCAGCGAGGGGATCCTGAGCATTACCTACATCATCCTGGTCATCCTTTTTCTGCTGTCCCTGATCATCCTGATCTTTTTCACGGAAATGGTCTATCAGCCCCTGCGCCGGATCACGGAGGCCACGGAGCAGTATGCCGCCGGGAACATGCGTTATGAGATCCAGGTGGACAGCGAGGACGAAATGGGCTATCTTGCCGCAACCCTTTCCTATATGGCAAGCGAGATCGCGCGCAGCGAGGATAACCAGAAAAAATTCATCGCCAACGTTTCCCACGATTTCCGCTCGCCCCTGACCTCCATCCACGGCTACTTGGAGGCCATGCTGGACGGCACCATCCCGCCGGAGCTGTATGAGAAATACCTGCATATCGTGCTGAACGAGACCGACCGGCTGACCAAGCTGACCAACAGCCTGCTCACCTTAAACAACCTGAATACAAGGGGGATGGTCCTGGAGAAAACGGACTTTGACCTGAACACGGTGATCCGGGACACGGCGGCCTCCTTTGAGGGAACCTGCCAGCAGAAGCATATTTCCATCGAGCTGGTGCTTACCGGCGACCAGCTTTTTGTCAACGCGGATATGGGAAAGATCCAGCAGGTGCTCTACAACCTTCTGGACAACGCCATTAAATTCTCCCACAACGACTCGTCCATAAAGATCGAGACTACGGAAAAGAACACGAAGGTTTTCGTCTCCGTCAGGGACCAGGGCATCGGTATTCCGAGAGACAGCCTGAAGCTGATCTGGGACCGTTTTTACAAGACCGACCTTTCCAGGGGCAAGGATAAGAAGGGTACCGGCCTGGGGCTTTCCATCACAAAGGAGATCATCCAGGCGCACAATGAAAATATCAATGTCATCAGCACGGAGGGCGAGGGAACGGAATTCATTTTCAGCCTCCCCCTGTCCGAGGAGGATGACGAATGATTTTTCTGCCGGAAAAAAAGGGCGAAAAAGGGCCGCACACAGAAAAACGCTGCGTGCGGCCCTTATCTTTATATCCCTGTCTTTATATTCCGGTTTCCAGCCCTGTTCCATCCCACAGCGGGACGAAGCTCTCGCTGGCCGTCCCTCCTTCCTGTATAAAGCCGTTCTCGATGCCAAGGGCAATGGCAGAATCCACCAGCCGGCCATAGACGCCTGCGCTCACCCGGCGGTTCAGCTCCGGATATGCTTCCAGACGCCGCACGGGCGTATACTGGTTCATGATGCTGATATAGATCCGGTTTCCATACGTTTCATGCAGATAACGCAGTACCCTGCGGGAATCCATGCTCTGTCCGGGCAGCAGCAGATGGCGGACGATTACGCCGCGTCTCATCAGCCTTTCCCCGTCGGCATTCTCTTCAAACACAGCCTCCGGCACCTGCCTGACCATCTCCGCGATCGCCTCACAGGCCGTTTCAAAATAATCCGGCGCATGGGAATAGCGCTCCGCAGGCTCTTTTGACGCGTATTTCAGGTCGGGCAGATAAAGATCCACCAGCCCCTCCATCAGCTTCAGCGTTTCCGCCTTTTCATAGCTTCCCGTATTGTATACCACCGGGATCTTCAGCCCCTCTTTTTTGGAAAGCCGCAGCGCAGCGGCAATCTGCGGGACAAAATGAGTGGGTGTCACCAGATTGATATTGTTCGCCCCCTTCTCCTGCAGCCGCAGGAATGCCCGGGAAAGCTCCTCCACGCTCACCTCCCGTCCCGCCTCTCCTGCCGCGATCCGGCTGTTCTGGCAGAACACGCAGCGCAGCGGGCAGCCGCAGAAAAAGACCGCGCCCGAGCCCGCCCTGCCGGAAATACAGGGTTCCTCCCAGTAGTGCAGCGCTGCCCTGGCCGCCCTGATCCGCGCCGTCTGGCCGCAGTATCCCTTCTGTCCGGAAAGTCTGTCCGCATGGCAGTTCCGGGGACATAAGGTGCAGTCCTGCATTTTTTCCGCATATCCGTAACGGCGCGCTTCTTCCGTAACGCGCTCCCATTTGCTGTCCATATCCGGCTTCCCTTCTTTCCCTGTCATGATCGCATCCCTTCCCACGCCGGGAACCTCACGCGTTTTTCAGGATCGTCTTGTAAAAATCCACGCCCATGGGCAGAGCGCCGATATAAATATTTTCGTTCAGGCCGTGGATGCTCTCATACTGCTGCTTGTTGATGTACAGGGGCGCGAACCGGATGCAGTCGTCGCAGACATCCCTGTAATACTTGGCGTCAGTGCCGCCGGTCATCACGTAGGGGCTCACGCCCACGCCGGGATAGATCTCTCCGATGATCCGCTCCACCAGCCGGAAGGCGTCTCCCCTGTAATCCACCACCGGACAGGGATAATCCTTATAAAGCACTTCGGTTTCCAGGTTGAATTTCTTCGCCATATCGGTGATGAGGGCGATGCTCTCATCCGTGGGCTGATGAGGAATGAAGCGCAGGTTCGCCGTCACATAAGCCTCCTGGGGAAGCACGTTCAGGCCGTCCGCGCCCTTCGCCATGGTAAAGGCGATGGTGGTGTGCAGCATGGCCGCGCCGGGCGGGCTGATGAGGGGCATGAGCTTAATGAGCAGGGGCTTAAACAGCCAGAGGTTGGCAAATACCAGCTTCATGCCGAAGACCATGTTGGGAGTCAGGCGGCGGAACATTTCCAGAACCGCCGGGCTGAACCGGCTGGTAAAGGGAGATTTTTTCTCCACTGCCGCCATGAACTGTCCCAGCCGCACCAAAGGCGTGTTCCGGCCGGGCGCGGAGGCGTGGCCGCCCTTGCCGCGGGCGGTAAATTTCAGGTCGCCGTAACCCTTTTCCAGCACGCCCACCATGGCGTAGGTTCCCTTCACGCCGCCGATGGGCTCGTCCAGGATCATGCCGCCCTCGTCGATGAGGAACTTCAGATGGACGCCCTGCTCCTTCAGCCAGGCCGCCGTCAGAGGCGCGCCCTCTCCGCTGAACTCCTCCGTGCAGCCGCTGGCGATATACACGTCGCCCTCCGGCACGAAGCCTTCCCGCAGCTTTTCTTCCACTGCGGTGAGGATGCAGAACAGGCTGGCCTTGGTATCCACGGTGCCGCGGCCCCACAGCCTTCCCTGTTCATCCAGCTCGCCGGAAAAGGGCGGATGCTCCCAGTCGCCGTTCGCCTCCACCACGTCGTGGTGGCTCATCAGAAGGATCGGCTCCGCCTTCCCCTTCCCGCTCCATTTGAAAAGAAGGCTTCCGTGAAACACATGCTTTTCACAGGTCTGATGCACCAGCGGGAAAAGCTCCTCCAGAATCTTGTGAAACTCATAAAATTTACTCTTATCCGGATCAAAGCGGCTGGAGACGGTCTCCTTTCTGACCATCCGCGCAAGCCTCTCTCCGTACTCCCTCGCCCTGTCATTATCCTGAAGCTTAACCTTCGCCGTTTTAGCCGGCGTGGGCTTTTGCATGCAGGTGCGGATGAGAAGCACCGCCGCAAGAAGCAGGATCAGGATTAAAATTCCAAACAGAATGTAGCCTGCCATCATTTTCTCCTTTCCGCCCTTTACAGCTTTCCCTTCTTAAACAGCACGTAGCCGATCGCCAGGGCCAGCGCGCCGGAGGGAATGATCAGGATGCTGGTCTGAGAGATCATCGACGGCACCAGCACGCACAGCAGGGTCATGAACAGCACGGGCACCGCCGCGATCCTGGGGCTTTTGGAAAAATATTTCAGTCCCAGCGCGCCGAACAGGGCGGGTACCACGTTGTCAAAGGCCGGCACCAGCACCGGATTTTCCAGCACCGGGCGAAGCGGGATCATCAGCACCACGCCCGCCACGATGACCAGGGTGGTGACGATGGCGCTGGTGGCCACGCTGAGGGTGGAAATGATCTCATTTTCCGGCGTGCCCACCTTCGTCTTCGCCAGATCCCTGGCGTTCATGGCGCAGGGGATCTTCATATTGGTCACGTTTCCGGTGATAAAGGCCAGATAGCTCCCGCCCGCTCCCAGCATGGGAGTATAGACCAGAAATTCCACGATCCCCACGGGAATATAGATGATCCCCACCTTGGCAAAACCGCTTAAAAAGCCGCGCAGATCCGGCATTACGCCGTTTGCCGCGCCGATGATAAAGGGAGCGCCCACCAGAAGGATCACGCTGACGATCAGCGTGATCCGGCCCAGCCGGTGCAGTCCCGCATTAAATTCCTCCAGAAATTCCTGCGCTTTTTTCTCGTCCATCTTAATCTCCATTCCGGAGCGTAGCGACGGGGCGAAGAGAAATCGCGAATGCGATTTCTCTTCTGCCATCAGAGCAATTTGTGACGCTCCGGCACAAATTGCCGTGTGAAAAATAAGCCATCGGGCTTATTTTTCACACTATACCTCTTTTCCGCCGTCCTCAGCAGCTCTGCCGCAGGCGGCTTATCCATCTCAAAGAAACCGGCAGCCCACATCCGGACAGACCGGACGTCCCCGCCGCATCCTGTTACAGGCTCATCAGCACGGCGGCGACCATGCCCGCAAGCATGCTGACCGCAAGGCTGAAGTTATCCAGGACCGCCATGCCCTTTTTATTGGTAAAATACTCGAACACCGCCATGAAAATGGCCGAAACGGCCGCCACCGCAAGGGGCACGTAATTGCCGCTGCTGGTCAGCGTTCCCACGTAGGAGCCGATGTAAGCGCCGCACAGTCCCACGAACATGCAGGTGGTGGCGTGATCCCCGAAGCCCGGCTTTCCGCCCTCCTTTTTCGGCGCGCTCTGTACCTTTTTCAGATATTTTTTCAAAAGGAAGATGCAGCAGAACACCCCGCTCAGGATGCCGACCGTCATGACCAGAAAAATGGTGACAAAGGCCGTCATGTTCATCTCGGACAGGCGCAGGCCGGAAAGCCCCACGCTCTGGGCCGCGATCTCCGCCACGTTCAGCTCATACTGCAGCGCGCCGATGACGGACAGGCGCAGCCAGGAAAGCGGGACGCCAAGCGTGCCGCTTAAGGCAATGACGCCAAGCAGGATGCTGATGGAGGGAAGCAGGGTGAAGGTGGCGCTGGAGATGATGGCTTTTTTCAGCACCTTTCTGTCCATTCCGATGGCGATTCCCGCCCGGTAGCTTTTTACCAGAAACACAAAACACATGACCGTAATAAAAGCGAGCACCAGGGCTACCAGCAGGTAAAAAAACCCGGAATTGACGCTCGCAACGTATTCGCTGTTCATAAAATCAGGTATCCTTTCTTAAATCTGAGGCCCGTAATAAGGCCCGCGCGGGCAGGCCGGTGATCTCCCGTTTCCGGAGCCTTCCTGTTTCGGAGCCTTCCCATTCCGGGGATACCCGGATGAGGGCTCTTCTCAAAGGAAGGCTTCCCGGCGAAACAAAAATGCCGGAAAGCCTTTCTATCCTTCAGGACGCGGGGCGCGTACCGCGCCGCCATCCTGTACCGTTTATTGGTTCAGCAGGCGCACCGTCTCTCTGGCGATGGCGAGCTCCTCGTTGGTGGGAACCACCATGGTGACCACCTTCGCGCCCTCGTCGGAGAGGATCACTTCCTCGCCGCGCAGTTTGTTTTTCTCCGGATCGATATTGGTGCCGAGATAGCCGATGTACTGGCCGATCAGGGCGCGCACCTCGGCGTTGTTCTCCCCAACGCCCGCGGTAAAGGCGATCACATCCACGCCGTTCATGGCCGCCGTGTAGGCGCCGATGTATTTGCCCACCCGGTAGGCATAGGCCTCCAGAGCGTTTTTCGCCAACGCGTTTCCGTCCTTCGCCGCGTCCACCAGATCCCGGAAGTCGCTGGAAGCTCCGCCGGAAAGGCCGAGCACGCCGGACTTTTTATTGCAGATGTCGATCACCTGCGCCGCATCCAGCCCCTCCTTCTGCGCCAGGAAGGAAACGATGGCGGGATCCATGTCGCCGCTTCTGGTTCCCA
>DWUW01000310.1 GCA_019120525.1 Candidatus Eisenbergiella stercorigallinarum
GACCGGGTTCTGCGCCAGGAAAAAGAACCGGCTGACCAGTTCGGAATAATTCTGCTCCGACGGTTCCGGAAGCTCCCCTTCCTGAGCAAAGGCAGCCAGTTCCTCCCAGATCAGCCCCTTCAGCCGGAAAACATCCGCGGCCCTCTCCGACCGGTACAGCCGGCAGATCAGCCCGGTCCGTTCCGGACTTCCCTCTCTTTCCAGGAGCCTGCGGCAGTCCCGGAAATAGTCCATTCCGTTCTGCCCGTTCACATTCACATGAAAAAAAAGCTGCTCCATATGTTCTTCACAGGAATAGGAAAAATCCATTTCCGCAGGGATCAGATAGACCCTTCCCGCCCGCAGGCGCAGCGTCTTTTCTCCCGTCCGGGCAAGGCCTTCGCCTTCCAGGATGAAATAGAGCCGGGAAAAGGGAGAACACACATGCTCCGCCCGCCATTCCGGTCCCGTCCCTGCCAGGCCGGAATACAGGACATTCAGCTCGAAGTCCTTCCATATCCGAAGCGCCCTTTTGTTTTCATAGATCTCCATACCGAAAACTCCATATTTTATCCTTAAATTTCCATGTCGCTTTCCCGCGCGTTTTCCTACAATAGGGACAGATACCAAACAGCACAGGAAAAAGGAGGAGGCTGCCATGACAAGCTATACTACCCGCAAAACCCCCGGCGATACCGCCTGGTTCACCCACGACCGTTTCGGGATGTTCATCCATTTTGGGCTGTACGCCCTTCCGGCCCGCCATGAATGGATCAAAAACATGGAGGAGATCCCCGAAGCCAAATATGACCTTTATTTCAGGCATTTTGATCCAGATCTGTTCGATCCGAAGGAATGGGCGCGCCAGGCAAAGGCGGCAGGCATGAAATACGCGGTCCTTACCACCAAACACCACGAGGGCTTCTGCCTGTTCGACAGCAAATATACCGATTATAAGTCCACCAACACTCCCTGCGGCAGGGATCTGGTGCGGGAGTACGTGGACGCCTTCCGGGCGGCCGGGCTTCGCGTCGGCTTCTACTATTCCCTGATCGACTGGCATCACCCGGATTTCACCATCGACATGCATCATCCCCGCAGGGACGATCCGGACGCCTTTGAGCAGAACCGGGGCAGGGACATGAAGAGATACGCCCAGTACATGCGCGACCAGGTAACAGAGCTTCTGACCAACTACGGAAAGATCGACATCCTCTGGCTGGACTTCTCCTACAGCGATTATAACGGAACCGGCGACCGGGCATGGATGAAGGGAAAAGGAAAGGACGACTGGGAATCCGAAAAGCTGATCGCCACCGTCCGTTCCCTGCAGCCGGATATCATCATCGACAACCGCGCGGAGATCGATCAGGACATCTGGACCCCGGAGCAGTACCAGCCCATGCAGTGGGTGACCCATCCGGAAACCGGCGAGCCGGTCACCTGGGAGGCCTGCCAGACCTTCTCCGGCTCCTGGGGCTACTTCCGGGACGAACAGACCTGGAAATCCCCGGAAATGCTCATCCGCATGCTGGTCAACACGGTTTCCTTCGGCGGCAACCTGCTGATGAACGTAGGTCCCACCGCCAGAGGCTATCTGGATTACCGCGCCGAAGAAGCCCTTCAGGTCTATGCCGACTGGATGAAATACAACAGCCGCTCCATTTACGGCTGTACCATGGCAGAACCGGAATTTACCGCCCCGGTAGACTGCCGCTATACCCAGAGCGTTGACGGCAGCCGCCTGTATCTCCATCTGTTCGCCTATCCCTTCGCCCATCTGCGTCTGCCCGGGCTGGCCGGAAAGGTGGAATATGCCCAGTTCCTGCACGACGCCAGCGAGGTACTGTTCACGGAAGGGAAGATCGACCATTTTTCAGCAGGCGCGGAAAAAGGACCGGCGGACGACCTGATCCTCTATCTCCCTCCGGTCAAGCCGCATACCCTGGTTCCGGTCATCGAGCTGTTCCTGAAATAAAAACAGGACGCATAAAGCAAATGCGCAGGCCGTTCATCGGAAAGGCAGGATTTTCGGTTACGCAGAGTAGTATATCACACCAGGAGCAAAAAAGCACCAGAAAGAATTGTCACCCGGAGCAGGATATGATAAGCTGGCCATAGCAGTCAGACGCTCCGCCTGCCAGGCAAAGCCTGCCAGACAGCGGCCGTTCGACTGCAATCCACTGCGCCCTGTACGCGCGGAAAGGAGGAACATCATGTCAAAACAGCCTGCTCTTACTCTCCTGATCAAACCGGCTTCCGGGAGCTGCAACCTGCGCTGCCGCTACTGCTTCTATGCTGACGAAATGAAGCTGCGGAATGAGCCCACCCGCGGCTTTATGTCCGCGGATACGCTGGAGCTTCTGGTAAAAAAGGCGCTGGAAAAGGTGACGCATACCGTAACCTTCGCCTTTCAGGGCGGCGAACCCACCCTTTCGGGGCTGGATTTTTACCGGAGGCTGACGGAGCTGGAAGAAAAGTATCAGCCGGGCGGGATCGAGATCCACAACAGCATTCAGAC
>DWUW01000311.1 GCA_019120525.1 Candidatus Eisenbergiella stercorigallinarum
AGCGTAATAATACCGCTCTATCCGCTCCGGGCTATCGGTGCTGATGTCCGACCCCAGGTTGTTTTGTGTCTTGTGCTGCACCACGCTGGAAAGGACGAGATAACATTTATACTTTTTGGATATTCTCTCCGTATATTCCTGGTCATCCCCCCAGATAAAGAATTCCCGGATCGGCAGGCCGACCTCCCGGACGATATCTGCTTTAAGAAGCATGGAAACGAAGGTAGCCTTCCTTACCGGAAGAAGTCCCTCCTGCAGTATGTGTCCCTTTTCCCTGCGGAACTGTCCGGGCAGCGGCAGGTTCATTTTGCACAGAGAACCATCCTTCCATACGGGGAGGCTGACGAGAAAGCCGTATTCCCCCAGCAGCCGGTCGGCGGAAAGCAGCCTTTCGGCAGCGTGAATGTCCGGAACCGTATCATCATCCATGAGCCAGATATGGCTGTATCCCCGGTGGAGCGCTTCCCTGATCCCGATATGGAATCCGCCGGAACCGCCGGTGTTCTGTTCCAGCCGGAGGAAGGATATACCATCTTTTCCTTCCAGTGTCTTCAGATATTCCCAGGTTCCGTCCGTACTGTGATTATCGATCACCAGAATGCCGAAGGGATTCCAGGTCTGGCCGAGCACGGCCTGGATGCACTCCTTCAGAAGCGGCAAACGGTTATAGGTTATGATCAGTGCCAAAAGCTTTATCTCAGACATCCCTGAACCCTCTGTCATTTCCTGGGAGAATGGCCGAAGGGCAGCAGCAGCAAAACTCCCAGCTTCAGCGCGGCCGAATCCTGCAGAAGCGCCAGTTCGGCCACCGGATTGCTGTCCCGGTAGAACAGGATTTTGGCTCCGCGTGTTCTCCGGATTCCTTTAAGAAGACCATAATGCCGGATCTGCGCAAAAAGATGGACGCAGCACCGGAACGGGAAGGTCAGGCAGAAGCCAAGCCGAAAAGGGGCTGAGGAACGGATCACCTGAATTTTCGCTTCCGCCTTTTTCCTGGTGATCACACGGCTCCGGCTGAAAAAGGCTTCATTCTCAGACAGGGCTTCCAGAATCCTCCGTTTTATGAAACGGGGAATGAAGGGAGCGAAAACCCGTACCATGGAATCAGGAACCGGAAGAAGCGCTTCATCGTTGGCATTGTTGGTCAGTACCCGGATCTTCTGCCACTCCAGCTCTGTAAAGGTATCCCGCGACAGTTCTCCCTTCTGCATGGCTCTGTGGAACTCCCGGCTCATCCGTTTCCGATATTCCTCATGAAAGGTATCCCCGATCCGGTCAAGCGTGAACATATAGCAGAAATACTTCTTCCACCAGTACATGTACTTGAAGCGCTCCCATATAGCCTGATCCTGCATCAGGATATCGCGGATAAAATCATACTCGATATTCATGCAGTAGACCTTTTCTTTGCTTTTTACGGAAGAATTCGGATTGTCACGGCGGTTCCGGTAGTATGCTTGGTTGACGATCATAGCCCGTTTCGCGTAGATAAAGGTCTGGAAAAAGAAGCCGTTGTCCTGAAAGGAGGCCCCGGGCGTCTCGTGATGTCTGATATGGAAGGCTTCCAGAAAATCTCTTCGGTAAATGCCGGTCCAGGTATTCATGGTAAAACGGATGCAGTCCGGCTCCTCGCTGGGATTTAATAGCCGCCCGTAACGCCTTTTGACCGCACGGTCGATGGTGACATATTCCCGGTGCTCCTGGCCCTGTTCGTCTCTGGAAAACCGGTAGAAGTCGGATTTCACAAAATCCAGATCATTTTCGGACGCGACCCGGTACAGGCTTTCATACATATCCGGCGCGATATAATCATCCGGTTCCACGATCCCCACATATTCGCCCGTGGCGCGGTCAAGGCCTTTGTTCATCGCCCTGCCATAGCCACCGTTGGGGCCTGTGATCACAACGATTCTTGGATCCTTTGCCGCATATTCCCGGATGATATCCAGAGAATCATCCGTGGAACCGTCGTTGACGCAGATGATCTCCAGCTCTTTGAGTGTCTGGGCGATGACGCTGTCCAGACATTCCCGAAGGTAAGCAGAGACATTATAAATTGGCAGAATAACAGATACCTTATCCATGATTTCCCCCCGATCTTCCGGAACGCATCAGCATTTTGTACTGCTCATATTCACTGAGACTGTAAAAATAGCTTTCCGGTTTCTCTACGATTCCCAGTTCGGCAAACCACTCGGAACAGAGCTTTTCCTGCAGCAGGCGATGGGTGGGTTCGGCCAGGGAATTCAGGTTCCAGAGGCAGAAATGAAGCGCATAGTTGATGAAATCCTGCTCCAGTTCCCAGTAGATATGTTCTTCCACGAGCCTGCGGCGCAGCGCGGTCAGAGCGTCGTAGAAGCAGTGCCAGGATTTTTCCCGGGTGACAGAGAGGGATGTGGAGCTTCCCCGCCTCTGATGCGCCAAGATCTGATCGACGACGGCGATCCTTTTTGCAAGAACGAGAGCGCTGAAAACGAACAGCAGGTCGTTGGAAGTCCGCTGCTCCTGAAACTGCAGCGCATGGGCTTCCACGAAGCTGCGTCTGTAGAGCTTGTCCCAGGCCCAGCCGACGAAGACCTTAAACACATTGTCCGTCAGCTCCCTGTGAGAGAAGGGCATATAGGGAGGGATTTCCTGCTTGCGAAACACCCATGGCACATCCACGAATTCCTGCTTATCCATATGGAACTGATCAGAATCGAATACCACAAAATCCGCCTGATACTGCTCCAGGCATTCGTAAGCCTTTTCCAGCATATCCGGCTCAAAAAAATCATCAGAATCGAGGAAAGACAGGCACTGCCCGCACGCCGTACGCATTCCCACATTGCGCGCCGCTCCGGCTCCGGCGTTTTTCTGTTCGATCAGCCGGATCCTGGAATCTTTTTTCTGATAATTTTTCAGAATATTCAGAGAATTGTCTGTTGAACCATCATCTACACAGATAATTTCGATATCTTTTAATGTCTGTCCGACAATACTGTCCAGGCATTGCTCCAGATATCGCCCCACATTGTAGACCGGCAGGATAACCGATACCTTAACCATCGCAGTCCCTTCCCCTTCCTCAGTCGCGCGCGTACAGATCCCTGGTATAAACTTTTTCAGAAATGTCCTCCAGCTCCGGAGACATTCTGTTGGCTACCACAATATCCGAAAGCTTTTTGAACAATTCCAGATCCTTGGTGACCGGGTTCCCGAAAAAGGAAGCTTCCCTGGCGGCCGGTTCATAGATCAGGACCTTTGCCCCTTTTTCGTTCAGACGGCGGATCACGCCCTGGATGGAGCTCTGCCGGAAATTATCGGAATTGGTTTTCATGGTAAGGCGGTAAATCCCGACGGTACCCGCGGCAGCCCCGGCGGAATCTTCTGCTTTCTTTTGTGTGGAAGCGGAAACGCGTTCCAGAATCCGCTCCGTTATGAACTCCTTGCGCGTCCGGTTGGCTTCCACGATCGCTCCCATGATGTTGTTTGGCACATCATGGTAATTCGCGAGGAGCTGTTTGGTATCCTTGGGAAGGCAGTAACCGCCGTAACCGAAGGAGGGATTGTTATAGTGATCTCCGATCCTGGGATCCAGGCACACGCCCTCGATGATGGAACGGGAATCCAGCCCGCGGATCTCCGCATAGGTATCCAGCTCGTTGAAAAAGGCGACCCGCATGGCCAGATAGGTATTGGCAAACAGCTTGATCGCTTCCGCCTCTGTGGCATGCAGGAACAGGGTGGGGATCTCCTTTTTGACGGCGCCGTCCTGAAGAAGCCCGGCAAAAGCGCGGGCCTTTTCTGTCAGATCCTCTCTTTCAGACGGAATGCCGACCACGATCCTGGAGGGATAGAGATTGTCATACAGAGCTTTCCCTTCTCTCAGGAATTCCGGTGAAAACAGAAAAGAAGCATGCGGATACCGTTCGCAGAGTGTTTCCGTGTACCCCACAGGTACGGTGGATTTGATCACGATCACGGCGTTCGGATCGATCTGTGTGATCCGTTCCACGACCTGCTCGACAGAGGAAGTGTTAAAATGATTTTTCTCCGCGTCATAGTCCGTCGGGGTAGCGACGATGATAAAATCCGCGCCTGCATACGCTTCCTCATCGTTCAGAGTGGCTTTCAGGTTCAGATTTCCCGTTTCCAGATAGAGCGAGATCTCCGCGTCCACAATAGGCGATTTCCGGGCGTTGATCAGATCTACCTTCTCCGGGATCAGGTCCAGAGCGTATACCTCGTTTTTCTGGGCAAGGATGATGGCGTTCGATAAGCCCACATAGCCGGTTCCGGCGACTGCGATTTTCATTCGTATTTCTCCCCTCTGCGTGATAAATGCTTTTATTTGTTCATATAATGCTGATACTGGCTGAGCACCTCCTGGGTCTCGCCGATCGACATCATTTTTCCATCGTTGATCCACATGGCTTTCGTACACAGCTTCCTGAGCGTATCCGTATTATGGGAAACGATCATCACCGTGCGGTTTTTGTTGGAGATCAGCTCCTTCATCTTGTTGTAGCTCTTCTTCTGGAAACGCTCGTCTCCCACGCTGAGCACCTCGTCGATCAGGATGATATCCGTCTCCAAGGATGCCGTGATGGAAAAGGCAAGCTTGGAATACATACCGCTGGAATAGGTTCGGACCGGATAGTCGATAAACTGTCCCAGCTCTGAAAATTCGATAATGGAATCCATTTTCTCGCGGATCTGTTCCTCGCTGAAACCGAGAAGCATCCCGGACAGAAGAATATTTTCCCGCCCGGATATTTCCGGCGTAAATCCGACGCCGATGGACAGGAGCGAGACGGAATTTCCATGCAGATCGATCGTCCCCCGGTCCGGAATGAAGATCCCGGCAATCGCGCGCAGCATGGTGGATTTCCCGCTGCCGTTTTTCCCGACGATCCCGAGGATCTCTCCCTCCTCCAGGGAAAAGGAGACATCGTTTACCGCATGTATCATCTCCAGCTTTTCCTGCTTCTTTTTAAACAGGCTTTTCTGGATGGACGTTTTCTTGTATGGTTTATAGTCGATGCAGAGATGTTCGACCCTGATAGCGCAGTTTTCCATCATATTACCTTCACATAGCTGTTTTCGTTCTTATAAATGAGCTTCGTCCCACAGGCCGCGATCAGCGCGGAGATCACAAACCAGATCCCAAGCACTGCCAGGGAAGAGTTCTTCCTATATAACAGAGAATTCCGCATCACCGTGATCAGGCATGCGACCGGATTATACAGGCTCAGGATATGCCCAAAGGGTTCCGGCATCCGCTTTTCTATGGAATAAAAAATACCGGTAAAATACATGAGCATACTCATCAAGATGGTGACGATATACGCCAGATCTTCCACATACACCCCGTAGTGCATCAGGAAACAGGAGACCCCGTAGGTAAAAACAAACAGGACCAGAAGCGCCGGCAGCGCGTAGAACACAGAAGCGCCGATCGGCACCCGGTAAAAAAGCATCATGATGAAAATGATGATGAAAGACAGCAGCATTTTAAAGGCGTTGACAGCCATCAGCTTCAGCAGAAGCATCTGCTTTGGGATGTATACCTTCGTTACGATGGCCTTATTCGATTTTATCAGCTTCACGCTGGCGGTAAGCGTTTTGCTGAAAAAAGCCCACATGCTGATCCCGATAAACAGGAAAATGGGAAAATAAAGCTCCGCCGCCTGGAACACATAGCCAAAAATAATTGTATACACGATCATGTTACAGAAGGGCTCCAGGATCCACCACACCCAGTCCAGATAGGAATTGACCACCTCCGAGCGAAGCTGTGACCTGGCAGCGAATATAATATAATGAAAATATTTTCTGACATCTGTGATAAAACGCATAATTTACCTTTCCTACATCTTGCTGTCATTTTTCCCCCTCCGGGAAGCCCGTTCCGCTTTCCATAAAAAAATCCCGTAACAGATACGGAAAACAGGCATGAAAAGAACGTCGGGAAGTATGCGATACAGGAAACGCTCGATCTGAAAGACAACGCTTCGCTGAACGGAAGCCTGCCGCCGCAGATCCTTCCAGGGAGACCGCGCCAGATAATCCGCGAATACCTTCGCATACGGATGCAGCGAACCCACATCCCAGGGAAATTCTCCCAGAAAACGGAAAAAATGCAGGATCACCGGCTGCCGTTTCGCATCCAGAAGCTCTTCCCCGGAATAATATCCTTCCTGCCTCCAGTAACGCCGGTAAAGCCTGACAGAATAGCGGTAATGGACCGGCTGAAAATTAAACCGGGCGTCCAGCCGCCCAATGTATCCTTTCAGAGCCACATTGAGCAGATCCTGGTCAGGAGACATGTAATGCGCGCGGAAACAGCGCGCATGCTCTGCCAGCCTTTTTTCGCAGTCCAGTTCCCTCCATTTTTTCAGGTCAAACAGGATCACTCCTGAATTAAAGTAAGGATCTTCCTTCCGGAGTCCGATATATGCCTTATGCTTCTGCCCCAGAGAGTCGAGAGCCATCGCCAGAGGATACTCCCCCATAGGAAGGCGGAACAGTTCCTCCAAAGACCCTGTCACCAGGGTATCGCTGTCTATATACAAAAGCCTTCCTGTGACTGCATTCATTTCAGAAGAGAAAAAGAGCTTCATATTCGCGGCAAAGGAACCGCGATATTTCGGAATCCCCAGTTCCCTGATCTTGTTCAGGATCCTGCCGCTGTTTAAAAAGGTTATCCTGCGTCCATACTGCCTGACCAGAGACCCCAGACGGCTGATACAGGAAGGGGAAAGCTTCTCTCCCAGAACATAAATATCGACCGCTTCCGCTTTTTGGTTATTTTCCAACAGAGAATAGATGGAAACGCCCGCATAGGGCGCATAGGAATCGTTAAACTGATACAATATGCTCAATTTCATCTATTTTCTGTCTCCTTGTGGCCGCCGTATGAGTCTCTCTGGGAGACCAACAGTTTGGGATAAAATGTTTCCTTCCCCGCGCAATACAACCAACCTGTTGTAGCGTTTTTCCCTCTGTGCTATACTCTGCCAAAAAGGAGGGTAACCGATGAGCAAAACAGATCCGATCAAAAACACAGAAGACATCAGGCGGCTCAAGGATTATTTCCTGCATAAAAACCAGTACAGGAATTACGCCATGGTCACGGTGGCTCTTAATACGTCGCTGCGGATTGGAGATTTACTGGGACTCACATGGGGGGATGTATACAATTCCAAAACAGGAAGATACAGGGAACACATTATCCTGACCGAACAGAAAACGGGAAAACGCAATACCATTGCATTAAATAAGGAAGCAATCCAATCTCTCCGACAGCTTCAGGATACGCTGCCATCGCCAAGCCCGGGCGAATTTATCTTCAAAAGCAGAGTCGGCGTCAACCAGCCTATCGTCAGGTCCTATGCCTTTCGTATCATCAAACAGGCAGTAGTCGACCTGAATCTGGAGGGAACGATCAGCTGCCATTCGCTGCGGAAGACTTTTGGATATCATGCCTGGAAGAAGGGGGGTCCTCCGGCGCTGATTATGTCGATTTATAATCATTCTTCCATCGAAATCACGAAAAGATATCTGTCGATCGATCAGGACGACAAAGACGAGGTATTTCTTGCGATGAATCTGTAGAAGAATGTTTCGGATTTTCGGAATTGGATATACTAATCATCAACGAGACCTATCCCGGGGACAGTTCTGGCAAGCCCCATGAATTGCCCCGGTATCCGGCTGCTGTTCAGCCTTGTCTGCGTATGAGCTGATTTCATGGAAATCGGATAAATAAGAAAAATAGTATTGAAACAGGAGAACCGGGATGCTACAATACAGCTAAGCATAAAAATTCTGTAAGCCGTTCGGCTGCCGGCGGATTCCCCGCCGTATGTCACATCTGACATTCCATTCAGAAACTCTATGCTTGATTCCAGAACAATGTAACCAAAAGAAACCAGGCGGGAGCGGACGATGAAAGTGCCGTACCCGCCGCACAGGCGGAGAGGCTGTTTTCTGTAGTGGATAAGATAACAGAGACTGCGGTCTTCGCGGAAACGGAGGTACGATGAGTGAAGCAGTATATGCCAACAGGAAGCACAAGGACACGGTATTTCGGATGCTCTTTGGCGACAAAAAAAGCCATTTTGGAGCTGTACAACGCCCTGAACGGGACGGACTATCAGGATCCGGACGACCTGACGGTCACCACGCTGGAAAACGCGGTCTATATGGCCATGAAGAACGATGTATCCTTTCTTCTGGACGAAAGGATGACCCTGTATGAGCACCAGTCCACGCGGAATCCGAACATGCCCCTGCGCGACCTGATCTATATTGCGCGGCTTATGGAAAAGTATGTGAATAAAAGATCGCTGTATCAATCCGAAACTGATGGAAAGGTGCAGAACCCTGCGGGAATACAGTGAGTTCGTGTCCCGGATCAGGAAATATGCGGTTGGGGAAATAGCGATCGGGGAAGCGGTAGACAGGGCCGTGACGGAGTGCATAGAGGAAGGGATCCTTGCGGACTTCCTGCGCGCCCAGAGAGCGGAGGTGATCGCCATGTCGATCTTCGAGTATAACGAAGAAGAGGAAATGAAGAAGCTCAGAGAAGGGGAACAGGAAATTGGTGAGAAAAGAGGAAGGGCTGAAGGAAAAATTGAAGGGAAAAGAGAAGGAAAAATCGAAGGAAAATCCGAAGGCTTTGCCAGATCCTGCTTATTTGCCTTGGAAAGTCATGGAACTGTGGCGGAATGGCTGAAAAAGCAGATTATGGAAGAAACGGATCCTGAAGCTGTAGAAGTATGGATGCAGATGGCAGTAACGACAGATTCGGTAGAAGACTTCATTGAAAAAACCGGTCTGAAAGCCCCTGGCATGGTTAACCCCTATCCGGAAAAAGAACATCTGTAAATCGAAAATGATGTGGCTGCGGTTTGGCTTTCGGCAGAATTATAACCACATCAGGCTGTATCGTCTTCGAATGATCTGCGCAGTGAATGCACGGACCTGACTAAACAGTAACGGTATTTTCTGACACTTTCTTCTTACCTATTGAAAAATATGTCGGAATGTGCTATTCTGCGGTACAGGGATATGGAAATGAAGGAAATGGAAGGCTGAAGGAAACATTTTATCCCAAAATGTTTCCTTC
>DWUW01000312.1 GCA_019120525.1 Candidatus Eisenbergiella stercorigallinarum
TCGAGGTAAGACATATGTATGAGGATTTCAATTTTATTACGGACGACGGTTCCTGGCTCCACTTTGAATTTGAGAGCGATGCGCTGACGCTTGACGACCTGAAACGCTTTCGGGAATATGAAGCAGCCATCAGCCGTACCTATAAGGTTCCGGTGACTACTTATGTTTTATGCAGTTCAGACAGCAAAAACATAAAAACCTCATTTCGGGAAGGCATCAACACCTACCGGGTAAAGCTCATCCGCCTGAAAAGAAAGAGCGCCGATCTTGTATTCCGGCGTATTCAGAAAAAACAGAACAAAGGAGAGGCTCTTACAAAATCTGATCTGCTCCCGGTTCTTCTCACTCCGCTGATGTCCGGAAAGCTTTCCCTTCCAGAACGTTTTCTGAAGGGCTTCCAGATATTAAAAGCGGCTGAAGCAGACCTGGAAAGAGAAACGCTGATGCAGCTGCAGTCTCTGCTGTATGTTTTCGCAGGAAAATTTCTGGACAGAAATGATCTGGAAAAGGTAAAGGAGGTAATATCCATGACAATTCTTGGAGAACTGCTGATGAATGACGGTATTAAAAAGGGTATCAAAGAAGGCATTGAACAGGGAGAACAGAAGGTAAACCGCCTGATCCAGCTTCTGATTGAAAATTCCCGTTCGGATGAAATTTCCAGAGCCGTGACGGACAGGCAGTTTCAGGAACAGCTCTTTAAGGAATTTTCCCTGTAGCCTGCAGATTATTTCAAAAATTGGGAAAGCGCGGCCGCTTTCCCAATTTTATCTGTACTGTATTTCCAGTAACTGCCCTTCGGATACTCTTGCATAACATTCCGAGTAATTTCCGAAAAACATTTTCATGTATTTGTCCATATTCGGGGCGAGCTTCATCCGGGGAAGTTCTTTGGGATCCACCCAGAAAACCTTTCCTTCTCTGGTTTCATTCACACAGCTTCCCTCATAATCGGACGTTTTGTAAAAGTAGGTAAAATATTTATCTCCATTGATATCGTCCCAGTAGATAAAGCCGCAGGATTTCAGATTTCTGATCTCATATCCTGTTTCCTCTCTGATTTCACGCACCGCGCTGTCATAGATGCTTTCTCCATTTTCCACATGGCCTCCCGGAAAAGCAATTCCCGGATAGGAAAGAATCCTTTCCTGAACCAGTACTTTACCGCTTTCTCTGTCCTGAATCATGACCATGTTTGTGAGCGTAAACTGTGCCATGAAAATCTCCTTTTTCTGTTCCCGGAAATCTGTCCATCCATTTCTGTCGGAAAGAGACAGACTTTTTATCATCTGCCTCTTTCTTTCCAATCCGGGTATTTTCAATCCCTTAATATCTTTTAATCCGGATTTTATTCGTCTTCCTCCCCGGAATCCTCATCCGTCTGTCCGGCCTCGGAAAGCCCTTCCTCGATCAGTTCCTCTTCGGTCAGCTCATCGCCGTCCGTTTCTTCTGGCCCGATCTCTTCCATCGCGTCCTCCGGCTGCTCGAATTCCCGGCTTCCGTCGGATACCTTTTCCCTGACCTTGGCGATCTGGGCGACCTTCACGCCCTCGTCCAGATTGATCAGCTTCACGCCGGAGGTGATGCGTCCCAGAATGGAGATGTCCTCCGCACGCAGCTGGATGATCACGCCTTCAGTGGTGATGAGCATGATCTCATGCTCGTCGTTGACCGCCTTGACGCCGACCACATAGCCGGTCTTATCGGTGATCTTATAGCACTTGACGCCCTTTCCGCCGCGCTTCTGGACGGTAAATTCATTCAGGCCGGTGCGCTTGCCCATGCCGTTTTCCGACACGATCAGCAGGCGTTCGCCCTGGCTGTCCAACTGCATGCCGATGATCTCGTCCCCGTCGTCCAGGTTCATGCCGATCACACCCATGGAGGAGCGTCCGGTCGCTCGCACGTCCGTTTCCTTAAAGCGGATGCACATGCCGTGCTTCGTCACCAGGAAAATCTCCGTATCCGCGTCGGTGATCTTCACCTCGATCAGCTCGTCGTCATCCCGGAGAACGATGGCGGCAAGACCGTTCTTTCTCACATTGCTGTATTCCACAACGGGCGTCTTCTTCACGATGCCGTTTCGGGTCACCATGAACAGATTCTTGTTGTCCTCATAGTCCTTCACCGGAATGATGGCCGAGATCTTCTCTCCCGGTGAGAGCTGCAGCAGGTTGATGATGGCGGTTCCTCTTGCCGTCCTTCCCGCCTCCGGGATCTCATAGGCCTTCAGGCGGTACACCCTTCCGTAATTGGTAAAGAACATCACATAGTGATGGGTGGTGGTCATCAGCAGATCGGCGATAAAATCGTCCTCAATGGTCTGCATGCCCTTGATTCCCTTGCCGCCGCGGTTTTGGGCCTTGAAATTGTCCACGGTCATCCGTTTGATATATCCGAGGTTCGTCATGGCGATGACGGTGTTCTGCCTGGGAACCATATCCTCCATGCTGATATCCACTTCGTCATAGCCGATCTTGCTTCTTCTGTCGTCGCCGTATTTGATGGCGATGATGGAAATCTCCTCCCGGATCACGCCGAGCAGCAGCTTTTCATCTGCGAGGATTGCTTTTAATTCCGCGATCTTCGCGAGCAGCTCCTTATGCTCGTTTTCCAGCTTCTCTCTTTCCAGTCCGGTCAGAGCCCGCAGTCTCATGTCGACGATGGCCTGCGCCTGCGCGTCGGAAAGCTCGAAGCGGTTCATCAGGCTTTCCTTGGCGATCTGCGTGGTACGGCTGGAGCGGATGATGTGGATCACCTCGTCGATGTTGTCCAGGGCGATCAGCAGTCCCTGTAAAATGTGATCCCTTTCCTCCGCCTTGTTGAGATCGTATTTCGTCCTTCTGGTGACCACGTCTTCCTGATGCTTCAGGTAGAGCTTGAGCATATCCAGAAGGTTCAGAATCTTTGGTTCGTTATTGACAAGCGCCAGCATGATGACGCCGAAGGTGTCCTGCATCTGGGTGTGCTTGTACAGACGGTTCAGCACCACGTTGGCATTGGCGTCGCGCCGAAGCTCGATCACCACGCGGGTCCCCTCTCTGTTGGATTCGTCCCGCAGATCCGTGATGCCGTCTATTTTTTTCTCCTTATGGAGCTCTGCTATCTTTTCGATCAGACGGGCCTTGTTCACCATATACGGAAGCTCCGTCACGATGATCTGGCTCTTTCCGTTGGGAAGGGTCTCGATATTGGTCACCGCCCTCACCCGGATCTTGCCCCTGCCGGTCCGATAGGCCTGTTCGCAGCCTCTGGTCCCCAGGATCAGTCCGCCGGTGGGAAAATCGGGCGCCTTTACCAGAGAAAGCACTTCCTCGATATCCGTATCCCGGTCCTCGTTCACCCGGTTATCGATGATCTTCACTACGGCGCTTATCACCTCGCGCAGATTGTGCGGAGGGATATTGGTGGCCATTCCCACCGCGATGCCGCTGGTGCCGTTCACCAGAAGATTGGGATACCGCGCGGGCAGGACCACCGGCTCTTTTTCCGTTTCATCGAAGTTCGGAGTGAAATCCACGGTATCCTTGTTGATATCCGCGAGCATCTCCATGGAGATCTTCGACAGCCTGGCCTCGGTATAACGCATGGCCGCGGCGCCATCCCCGTCCTCGGAGCCGAAGTTTCCGTGGCCGTCCACCAGGGGATAACGGGTGGACCATTCCTGCGCCATATTGACCAACGCCCCGTAAATGGAGCTGTCTCCGTGGGGATGGTATTTACCCATGGTATCGCCGACGATACGGGCGCATTTTCTGTGCGGCTTGTCCGGACCGTTGTTCAGCTCGATCATGGAGTAAAGCACGCGCCTCTGCACGGGCTTCAGTCCGTCTCTCACATCCGGAAGGGCCCTGGCTGCGATGACGCTCATGGCGTAGTCGATGTAGGAGGTTTCCATGGTCTCCTTTAAGTCCACGTCATGAATTTTATCAAAAATATTATCTTCCATGTCCGCTCCTTCTCAGGCGCCCGGACAGTCCTTTTCTTCGGACCGCCGCCGCCTCAGATATCAAGATTTTTTACAAACCTGGCATTTTCCTCGATAAATTCCCTTCTCGGCTCCACCTTGTCGCCCATCAGGGTGGTAAAGGTCAGATCCACCTCGGATTCCGTCTCCTCGTCCATGTTGACGCGAAGCAGGATCCTCTTTTCCGGATCCATGGTGGTTTCCCAGAGCTGCTGGGCGTCCATCTCTCCCAGTCCCTTATAGCGCTGGATCTTATTGTTCTGATCCCTCCCCACTTCCTTCAGGATCTGATCCAGCTCCTCGTCGCTGTAGGCGTACCACACGTTTTTATTCTTTTCCAGCTTGTAAAGCGGCGGCTGCGCCAGGTACACATAGCCCTGCTTGATCAGCTCCGGCATGAACCGGTAAATGAAGGTCAGAAGCAGAGTGGCGATATGCGCCCCGTCCACATCCGCATCCGTCATCAGGATGATCTTGTGATAACGGAGCTTGCTGATATCAAAATCCTCGTGGATCCCCGTGCCGAAGGCCGTGATCATGGCCTTGATCTCCGCATTGGCGTATACCTTGTCAAGCCTTGCCTTCTCCACGTTCAGGATCTTTCCGCGCAGGGGAAGGATCGCCTGCGTGGCGCGGCTTCTCGCCTTTTTGGCGGAGCCGCCTGCGGAGTCTCCCTCCACGATGTAGATCTCACAGTTTTTCGGATCCTTATCCGAGCAGTCCGCCAGCTTTCCGGGAAGGGACATGCCCTCCAGGGCCGTTTTTCTTCTGGTCAGTTCCCTGGCCTTTCTGGCCGCCTCTCTCGCCCGCTGCGCCAGGATGGATTTCTCACAGATGGTCTTCGCGACGGACGGATTCTGCTCCAGATAGTAGGTGAGCTGCTCGCTCACCACGCTGTCCACCGCGCTCCTCGCTTCGGAATTTCCCAGCTTCTGCTTGGTCTGCCCTTCAAACTGAGGATCCTCGATCTTCACGCTGATGATGGCGGTCATTCCCTCCCGGATGTCCTCTCCGGAAAGATTGGCCTCGCTGTCCTTCAAAAGCTTGTTGTTTCTGGCATAATCGTTAAACGTTTTGGTGACGGCGTTGCGGAAGCCCACCAGATGGGTTCCGCCCTCCGGCGTGTTGATGTTGTTGACGAAGCTGTACACGCTTTCCGTATAGGAATCGTTGTGCTGCAGGGCGACCTCCACGAAAACGTTGTTCTTCTCTCCCTCAAAATACAGGATATCGTCATAAAGCGCCGTCTTGCTCCGGTTCAGATAGCTGACAAACTCCCGGATCCCGCCCTCGTAGTGGAAGGTTTTTTCCCTGGGTTCCTCTTCTCTGGTATCCCGGAGGATGATCTTTAAGCCCTTCGTCAGAAAGGCCATTTCCCTAAGGCGCTGCTTTAGAATATCAAAATCATAGACCGTGGTTTCCTGGAAAATGGTCGCGTCCGGCTTGAAGGTGACCCTGCTTCCCGTCTTTTCCGGCGGGCATTCGCCCACCACCTTCAGAGGGTACATGGTCTTTCCCCGTTCATAGCGCTGTCTGTATACCTTTCCCTCGGAGCAGATGTCCACCTCAAGCCAGTCGGAAAGGGCGTTTACCACGGAAGCTCCCACGCCGTGCAGGCCGCCGGAAACCTTATAGCCCCCGCCGCCGAATTTTCCGCCCGCATGCAGGATGGTAAAGACCACCTCTACGGCAGGGATACCGGCTTTATGGTTGATCCCCACGGGAATTCCCCGTCCGTTGTCCGTCACGGTAACGGAATTGTCCGGATTGATGACCACCTCGATGGTATCGCAGTAGCCGGCCAGCGCCTCGTCCACCGCGTTGTCCACGATCTCATAGACCAGGTGATGAAGACCTCTGCTGGAGGTCGATCCGATATACATGCCAGGCCGTTTCCTCACTGCCTCCAGACCTTCCAGGATCTGGATCTGGTCCGCGCCGTATTCGCCGTGGCTCTCTGTATTTTCAGCGTCAAATGTATTCATGGCTTCCTCCATTTCCGTCATTCGGGGAAAACAACTAAAAAATCCGTCACAGAAAGACAACCCAAAGAGAAATCAACTCTTTTTCTTTGGC
>DWUW01000313.1 GCA_019120525.1 Candidatus Eisenbergiella stercorigallinarum
AGGACAGGATGGGAGCTGACTTCCCGCAGGATCCCAGGGTACAGCTCATGGAAGCGGTCAAGGCCGTATTCCGTTCCTGGAACAACGAGCGCGCCATCGTGTACCGCAGGATGAATGACATCCCCGGCGACTGGGGAACCGCCGTCAACGTACAGTCCATGGTATTCGGAAACATGGGCGATACCTCCGGCACCGGCGTTGCCTTTACGAGAAATCCTTCCACCGGAGCGAAGGGGATCTACGGCGAATATCTGATCAATGCGCAGGGCGAGGACGTGGTTGCCGGTATCCGTACCCCTCAGCCGATCACCCGTCTGGAGCAGGATCTTCCGGAATGCTATAAGCAGTTCATCGAGATCGCGACCAGCCTGGAGAATCATTACCGCGACATGCAGGATATGGAGTTCACCATCGAGGACGGAAAGCTTTATTTCCTGCAGACCAGAAACGGAAAGAGAACGGCTCCCGCGGCCCTGCAGATTGCCTGCGACCTGGTGGACGAAGGCATGATCACTCCCGAAGAAGCTGTCAGCCGGATCGAAGCGAAATCCCTGGATCAGCTGCTTCATCCTACCTTTGATCCGGAAGCCCTTAAGAACGGCGTTGTCATCGGACAGGCTCTTCCCGCTTCTCCCGGAGCCGCGGCAGGAAAGATCTACTTCACTGCTGAGGAGGCAAAGGAAGCTCATGAGAAGGGAGAGAGAGTCATCCTGGTAAGACTGGAGACCTCCCCGGAAGATATCGAAGGCATGCATGCCGCGGAAGGCGTGCTGACCGTACGCGGAGGAATGACCTCCCACGCGGCCGTTGTGGCAAGAGGAATGGGCACCGCCTGTATCTCCGGCTGCGGCGATATTGTTATTGATGAAGAAGCCAAATACTTCACCCTCGGCGGAAATACCTACCATGAAGGAGATTATATTTCCCTGGACGGCTCCACCGGAAAGATTTACGACGGCGACATCGCCACGCAGGACGCCACCATCAGCGGCAACTTCAAGCGTATCATGGAGTGGGCGGACTCCTTCCGCAGGCTGAAGGTACGCACCAACGCGGATACCCCGGAAGATGCTGCCAACGCCCTGAGGCTTGGCGCGGAAGGCATCGGCCTGTGCCGTACCGAGCATATGTTCTTCGCTCCGGAGAGAATCCCGAAGATCCGCAAGATGATCCTTTCCACTACCAGCGAAGCGAGAGAGAAGGCCCTGAACGAGCTGATCCCGTTCCAGAAGGGCGATTTCAAGGCGATATACGAGGTTATGGGAGACAACCCGGTTACCATCCGTTTCCTGGATCCTCCGCTGCATGAGTTCGTTCCCACCGAAGAGAAGGACATTGAGGATCTTGCGGTTGAGATGAATCTGTCTGTTGCAGAGGTGAAGGCTGCCTGCGACAGCCTGCACGAGTTTAACCCGATGATGGGACACAGAGGCTGCCGTCTGTCCGTTACCTATCCGGAGATCGCAAGGATGCAGACAAGGGCGGTCATCGAAGCCGCCATCGAAGTAAAGGAAGAGAAGGGCTTCAACATCGTTCCCGAGATCATGATCCCGCTGGTTGGCGACAAGAAAGAGCTGAAGTTCGTCAAAGATGTGGTTGTGGATACCGCAGAAAAGGTGAAGGCTGAAAAAGGCTCCGATATCCAGTATCATATCGGAACCATGATCGAGATCCCCCGTGCGGCTCTGCTGGCGAACGAGATCGCGGAAGAAGCGGAATTCTTCTCCTTCGGTACCAATGACCTGACCCAGATGACTTACGGCTTCTCCCGTGACGATGCCGGTAAGTTCCTGGTTGACTATTATAAGAGCAAGATTTACGAGTCTGATCCGTTTGCCAAGCTGGACCAGAACGGTGTAGGACAGCTCATCCGCATGGCGGCTGAAAAGGGACGCTGCACCCGTCCGGATATCAAGCTGGGTATCTGCGGCGAGCATGGCGGAGACCCTTCCTCCATCGAGTTCTGCCACCGTATCGGCCTGAACTATGTATCCTGCTCGCCGTTCCGCGTTCCCATCGCAAGGCTCGCGGCGGCGCAGGCTGCGATCGCGAATGACAAATAAGCGATCCTGCGTCTGCAGACAGCAATGAAGCAAAAAACAGGCGGCCTGTCCGGAAAATCCCGGATGGGCTGTCTGTTTTTTTCCTGTATGGGAATCTGCCAGCCGAATAACCTCCGGACAGCAAGTCCGATATCTTCCCTTTTGGCAGAAATCATGATAAAATGTTTCATATTTGCAGAATCGGACGCTTTTGGGCGGTGATGGAGGTAGAAATGACCAGACAGGAATTCAGAGATTTTGTCATAGAAAAAGGAGTCGTCCTTCTGGACGGGGCGACCGGATCCAATCTGATGGCGGCAGGGATGCCCTCCGGCGTCTGCCCGGAAGAATGGATCACGCAGCATCCAGATGTCCTGATCCGTCTGCAGCGGGAATATGTCGGGGCCGGAACGGACATCCTGTATGCGCCCACCTTCACCGCCAACCGGATCAAGCTGGCCGAATACGGGCTGGAAAGGCAGGTCCGGGAACTGAACCTGGCTCTTGTGAAAGCCTCCAGGCAGGCTGCTGGTCCGGATACCCTCATCGCCGGAGATCTCACCATGACGGGAGAGCAGCTCACTCCCCTTGGGAGGATGGATTTTGAGGAGCTGATCGATGTCTACCGGGAGCAGATCGCTTCCCTTGCCGGGGCCGGTGTGGATCTTCTGGTAGTGGAGACCATGATGAGCCTGCAGGAATGCCGTGCCGCCCTGATCGCCGCGAAGGAAACGCAGCCGCAGCTGCCGGTCATGGTGACGATGACATTCGAAAAGGATGGCAGAAGCCTTTTTGGGACAGACGCGGAAACAGCCGCCGTCGTCCTGGAAAGCCTCGGGGTGGATGCGGTTGGGGCAAACTGTTCCACCGGGCCGGACGCAATGGCGCATATCGTCGGCCGGATGGCGGCAGTAACAAGGATCCCTGTTATCGCCAAGCCAAACGCCGGGCTTCCTTCCCTGGACAGCGCAGGCAATACGGTCTATGACATGGATGCCGCAGCCTTTGCGAAAGAAATGGAAGCGGTTTACGCTGCCGGGGCTTCCATTCTTGGCGGCTGCTGCGGGACTACGCCCGGGCATATCCGCGCGCTTGCCCGCAGTTTGAAGGGGCAAAGACCTGCCGCAGTACCCAGACGGCCTGAAGGGATCCGCTATCTGACGTCAGAACGAAAGACCGTATCCTTCGGGCTCTCCGATCCGTTTCTGATCATCGGGGAACGGATCAATCCCACAGGGAAGAAGCAGCTGCAGGCGGAACTGCGCGAAGGCCGCTTTGACCGGACGGTACAGTTTGCCGAAGAGCAGGAGGAAAAGGGCGCAGCCATACTCGACGTCAACATGGGGATGAGCGGCGTGGATGAAAAGGCTCTGATGCTAGACGCCATTCAGGAGGTGACACAGGCCGTCCAGCTTCCTCTTTCCCTGGATTCCAGCCATGTCGATGTGCTGGAAGCGGCGCTGCGCAGGTATCCCGGCCGTGCCCTGATCAATTCTGTTTCCCTGGAAACGGAAAAGTTTGAAAAGCTGATCCCTCTGGCCAAAAAATACGGCGCCATGTTCATCCTCCTTCCGCTGTCAGATGCCGGTCTTCCGGAAAATCTGGAAAAGAAAAAAGCGATCATCGCCCAAATATGGGAACGTGCCTCGTCTCTTGGCCTGGAAAAGGAAGATATCATCGTGGACGGCCTGGTGACTACGGCGGGCGCGAATCCCCGCGCGGCTCTGGAAACCCTTGAAACCATCCGTTTCTGCAGAGAGAATGGTTTTGCCACTGTGGTTGGCCTGTCCAATATTTCCTTTGGCCTGCCGGAGCGCAGTTTTGTCAATACCGCTTTCCTGACTATGGCCATCCGGGAAGGCCTGACCATGGCCATCGCCAATCCTTCCCAGGCCCAGCTGATGGCCGCCGTTTATGCTTCTGATCTTCTCCTGAACAGAAAAGAAGCGGCAGAAAGGTATATTTCCTTTGCAAATGTCTGGAAAGAACAGCATACGGAAGCGTCTGTCCTCCCTTTCGCAAAAGAAGATCCGGCGCCAAAAAAGGAGGCAAAGGCGGAAGGAAGTATCGTATCCGGCAGGGGATCGGAGATTTATGAGGCGGTTCTGAAGGGAAACCGGAGCGGAATTGCCGCGCTGACCCGGAAGGCCCTGGAGGATGGCATGGAAGCGGACGCTATCCTGAACGACTGCCTCATGCCGGGGATCAACCGTGTGGGAGAACTGTTTGACAGCGGAAGGTATTTCCTTCCCCAGCTGATTTCAGGAGCGGAAGCCATGAAGCTTTCCATCGGTATCCTGGAGCCTTATCTCCTGAAGGATAATAACCGGGAGAAGCTCCCTGTGGTGGTGCTGGCAACCGTAAAGGGCGATATCCATGACATCGGAAAGAATCTGGTCGCCCTGATGCTGAAGAACTATGGCTTTCAGGTGATCGACCTCGGCAAGGATGTCCCGTCAGAGGAGATCATCCGAACAGCCAGAGACAACCATGCTGCCCTGATCGGCCTTTCCGCCCTGATGACCACAACCATGCAGGAGATGAAGCAGGTGATCCGTCTGGCGAAGGAAGACGGCCTTACGGCAAAGATCATCATCGGCGGCGCGGTGATCACCCAGGAATACGCGGATGAGATCCATGCGGACGGCTACGCGAAGGATGCCGCGGATGCGGTACGCCTTGCGAAGCAGCTGCTTGGGCTTGATGTATAAACCTGGCGTATAAGAAAGCGCGCGCGTCGCGTAATCGGGCAGGGTAAGGCATTTCCCTTATCCATCCGGGCACGGTTGCCGTCAGATATGACAGGAAAGGGTAGGTTGCGGAATATGCAGATGGAAGAAAAAATTTCTGCCAATGAGGAACAGACAAGGCTTCTGAAAAAGCAGCTTGTTCACATGAGAATCCATACGGCGACAGGACTGATCCTGACGGCAGCGTTTCTTTTCGTCATCATTCGCCTGCTGCCCGGTCTGACACAGGCGCTGGATCAGGCAAATGCGGTCCTGGCCGACGCCGGAGCGGCGATTGAAGATCTCCAGGAGGTCTCCCAAAATGTGAATGAACTGGTCGATTCGGGAAGTCTGGCAATCGGACAGACCATGGAAAAAATAGAGCAGATGGACATTGAACAGCTGAACGGGGCGATTGCCGACCTGAACCGGGTGATCGAGCCTCTGGCAGAATTTTTCGGCAGATTTCAATAATTTTCTGATAGAGCAGATTTCAATCATTTTCAGATAGAATTTAAGAAAGGGGAAATACAGATGAATGGAGCGGATGCAATCGTAAAATGCCTGGAGCTGGAAGGAGTGGAAGAGGTCTTCGGCTATCCCGGAGTGGCGATCTGTCCCTTTTATGACAGTATTCTCAATTCCGATATCCGGACGATCCTGATCCGGACGGAGCAGAACGCGGCCCATGCGGCCAGCGGCATGGCGAGAGTGACGGGAAAGGTGGGCGTCTGTGCCGTCACCTCCGGCCCCGGCGCCACCAACCTGCTGACCGGGATCGCAACGGCCTTTGCCGACAGCATCCCGCTCGTCTGCATTACGGGCCAGGTCAACAGCGAGCTTCTTGGAAGCGACGTATTTCAGGAAGCAGACATCACGGGAGCGGCGGAATCCTTCGTGAAATACAGCTATCTGGTGCGCGACGCCAATGACATTCCCCGGATCATCAAGGAAGCGTTTTACGTGGCAAGCACGGGCCGCAAGGGTCCTGTCCTCATCGATGTTCCTGTGGATATCCAGAATGCCCAGCTTTCCCGTTTCCGCTATCCGGAAGAGGTGAACATGCGGACCTACAAGCCCACGGTCAAGGGCCATGCGGTCCAGATCAAAAAGGTCATCCGGGAGCTGGAAAAGGCGAAGCGGCCGCTGATTTACGCGGGAGGCGGCGTGACCTTGAGCGGCGCCTGCGAGGAGCTGAGACGGTTTTCCGAGAAATTCCGGATCCCCGTGGTCTCCACCATGATGGGGATCGGCGTCATGCCCACCGAGCATCCCATGTACTACGGCATGGTGGGAAACAACGGAAAGCCTTATGCCAACCGCGCGATGAACGAATCCGATCTTCTGATCATGGTCGGGGCCCGCGTGGCGGACCGCTCCGTCAATCAGCCGGATCTGATCACCCACGATAAGGTTCTGGTACATATCGACGTGGATCCGGCGGAGATCGGCAAGAACGCCGGCCCCACCATCCCGCTGGTCGGGGATGCCAGGCATATTTTTGCGGATTTTGAAAAACAGGAGATCGACTGCGAGCATGAGGACTGGATCCGTACCCTGGACGGCTACCGGGACACCATGAAGGAAATCCGCCGGCCCAATCCGGATTATGTGGATCCGGAGCTCTTTATCCGCCGGCTGTCCGAACGGATGGAGCCGGACGGCGTCTATGTGGCGGACGTGGGACAGAACCAGATCTGGTCCTGCGCCTATCATATCGTCCGCGAGGGACGTTTCCTCACCTCCGGCGGCATGGGAACCATGGGCTACTCCATTCCGGCCGCGATGGGCGCGAAGCTGGGCGACATGTCCAAGCAGGTCATCGCCGTATGCGGAGACGGCTCCTTCCAGATGTCCATGATGGAGCTCGCCACCATCCGGCAGCATGATATCCCCGTGAAGATCGTGGTATTCCGCAACAATTACCTGGGCATGGTGAGAGAGTTCCAGCACTACAACTATAAGGACCGTTATTCCGTGGTGGACATTTCCGGAGCGCCGAAGCTGGACAGGATCGCGGAGGCTTACGATATCCCCTATCTGAAGCTTTCCCGGAATGAGGAGATCGAAGCGGCGCTGGATACCTTCCTGAAGGAGGATTCTTCCTTTCTGATGGAGTGCATGATCGATCCCATGGATCTGGTAAAATAAAGGAGGAGGGCCGTTATGAAAAAAATTTATTCCGTTCTGGTGGAGAACAGATCCGGCGTGCTCTGTAAAGTGGCCGGCCTGTTTTCCAGAAGATGCTTCAATATCAATTCCCTCGCCGTGGGCGAGACGGACGACCCGGCCGTTTCCTGTATGACCATCGTCAGCAGCGGGGACCAGCGCACCATCGAGCAGATCGAAAAGCAGCTGAACAAAAAGCTGGATGTGATCAAGGTACGCACCTTTGACGAGCAGATCAGCATCTGCCGGGAGCTCATGCTGGTCAAGATCAAATACAACCGGAACAACCGCCGGGATATCATGGAAAACTGCGCCATCATGCATGCCTCCATCGTCGATATGTCCAAGCACATGATGCTCATCCAGATCTGCGATACGCCGGAGCGGGTCCAGATTTTCCTCAGCATGCTGCAGACCATCAGCATCGTGGAGGTGGCGCGGACCGGGACGCTGGCGCTGACCAAATGCGCGGAGAACGACGGCTGAGACATAATGGGAAGCGGGACTGTACCATAACGCAGGTTATGTAAAACCATTTTTTCTATAACCATCAGTTATATAAGCCATGACTGACTATCATACGTTGACAAGGCAAAGCAATGTTGCTAGAATAAATCAACAACGGAGGGAGGAGCTGCAGCATGCAGACGACGCAGAAAAAGGTTTTCCAGCTTCTGGTGGATAATACCTCCGGCGTTCTGAGCCGGATTTCAGGCCTGTTTTCCAGAAGAGGCTACAATATCGAGAGCATTACGGCCGGCGTGACGGCGGATCCCCGCATCACCCGGATCACCATTGTGGCGACGGGCGACGACGAGATCTTGGAGCAGATCGAGAAGCAGGTGGGAAAGCTGGTGGATGTGCGCGATATCCGGGAGCTGAAGCCGGAGAAGAGCGTATACAGGGAGCTGGCTCTCATTAAGGTCCGCGTTTCCGCCGCGCAGCGGCAGGAAGTGATCGCCATTTCCAATATCTTCCGGGCGAACATCATCGATGTGGGGCCGGAGAATCTGATCGTGGAGATCACGGGCAATCAGAGCAAGGTGGACGCCTGCATCAACCTGCTGGGCAATTATGAGATCCTAGAGCTTGCCCGCACCGGCATCGCCGGACTGGGACGCGGGACACAGAATCTGGTGCATTTCGACCTGTAACGCGTATTTTACTTACGGACTCTGAGGCGGTCTGCCGCCTTTCAGTTATACAAACATAATGGAGGAAAGAAAAATGGCAAAGATTTATTATCAGGAAGACTGTGACCTGTCTTTACTTCAGGATAAGACGATCGCAGTGATCGGTTACGGCAGCCAGGGACATGCGCATGCCCTGAATCTGAAGGAATCCGGCTGCAACGTCATTGTGGGCCTGTACGAAGGCTCCAAATCCTGGGCGAAAGCGGAAGCGCAGGGCCTGACCGTATATACGGCCGCGGAAGCCGCGAAGAAGGCTGATATCATCATGATCCTCATCAACGATGAGAAGCAGGCCGCCCTTTACAAAGAGTCCATCGAGCCCAACCTGGAGCCCGGCAACATGCTGATGTTCGCCCACGGCTTTGCCATCCATTTCGGCCAGATCAAGCCCCCTGCGGATGTGGATGTCGCCATGATCGCTCCCAAGGGACCCGGCCATACCGTAAGAAGCGAATATCTTGCCGGGAAAGGCGTTCCCTGCCTGATCGCCGTTCAGCAGAATGCCACCGGAAAGGCCCATGATCTTGCCCTGGCCTATGCGCTTGGCATCGGCGGCGCGAGAGCAGGCGTGCTTCAGACCACCTTCCGCGAGGAAACCGAAACCGATCTGTTCGGCGAGCAGGCTGTTCTCTGCGGCGGCGTATGCGCCCTGATGAAGGCTGGCTTTGAGACTCTGGTGGAAGCCGGATATGAGCCCGAGAGCGCTTATTTCGAGTGCATCCATGAGATGAAGCTGATCGTTGACCTAATCTACGAGAGCGGCTTTGCCGGAATGAGATATTCCATTTCCAACACCGCCGAGTACGGCGACTACATCACCGGACCCAAGGTCGTTACCGAGGATACCAAGAAGGCGATGAAGAAGATCCTTTCCGACATCCAGGACGGCACCTTCGCCAAGGACTGGCTGCTGGAGAACCAGGCCGGCTGCCCGCACTTCATGGCGATGAGAAAGAAACAGGCTTCCCATCAGCTGGAGCAGGTCGGCGCGGAGCTGCGCAAGCTTTATAGCTGGAACGATTCCGGAAAGCTGATCGACAACTGATCTTTTCGGGGATCCGGATCCCAGGGAGATATCATAAAAAAATTTTCAGGACGGAATGGCCGGAAGGCTGCGCCGTCCTGTTTTTCTGCCGGTCGGTACCGGGGCTATTCCGGGCGCTCCGGAGCGACCCTGTCCAGAAGCTTCTGCAGCGCCGGGGAGACGGGCGCGTTTTTCAGGACGGCAAAACCGATCCGTCTTGCGGGGATAGCGGCGGGAAGCGGCAGGCTGATGAGCCTTCCCTGCTTAAGTTCCTCGCTGACAAAGGAGCGGATCACGCAGGCGATGCCCAGGCCGATCCTGGCGAAATCAATGAGCAGATCCATGGAGGTGACCTCCAGGGTCTGAGCCGTCTCAATCCCCTCCAGCGCCAGATATTTATCCATGTACTGGCGGGTGATGTTCCCCTTGTCCAGGAGCATCAGGGTGGACGCGGCCAGGATGTCCCGGACGGAAGCGGACGCGGAGAGGCCGGCACGCTCCTTCAGGTTGGACAGATAGCTCCCGGCGCAGACAAAAATATCCTCGATCTCCTGAACCGGATAAAAGGAGAGCTTGTCCATGCGGTCGTTTTCGCCGATCAGTCCGATATCCACGGAGCCGTTTTCCAGCTCCTGCACCGTCTGCCAGGTAGACTGACAGGAAATGGAGATCTGAATGTGCGGGTTTTCTTCCGTAAAGGTGCGAAGATAGGGCAGGAGCACATATTTGCAGAGGGTGCTGCTGGCCCCGATGGACAGATGGCCCATGCCGAGCTCCTGCATTTTTTTCAGCTGCTGTTCGCCCTGGCTGATGGCGTAAAAAGCGCTTTCCACCTGCCGGTAAAGAAGCTCCCCGGCCTCAGTCAGCTTCACGCCCCGGCTGGAGCGCAGAAAAAGCGTGGTGTTCAGGTTCTGCTCCAGCCGGGAAATGGCCTTGCTGATGGCGGGCTGGCTGATGTAGAGCGCCCTGGCCGCGCCGGAGATGTTCCGGCAGCGGGCCACTGTGACAAAAATATGATACAGGTTCAGATTCTGTTCCATTCGCTCTTCCTTTCTGGCATTTCCGCGCGGCACATACATTTTTCGCAGAATGTGGGCGGAAAACGTACTTTTTATAACTTTGATTCATTACAGAAAATTATAATATAACGTGTCTTTATAGTAAATATAAAAGAAAAGTATTTTCTGCCAATCCTGGGATATGTTACACTGTTTTTATCGTTACAGTTCAGCCTTTGGCAGAACTGTAACAGCATCCGGCCATTCCAATCGCTGCGCGATAGGCCGGATGCTTCCTGCCGGTACGTTTTCGTACGGTCTGCGCAGTAAATGCGCAGACCTGGCTGAATAGTAATTTTTTTATCAATCAGATTCTGTGCGGCGGGCCGTCCGGCCTGGCGGCGGAGAGGAGAACGGAGGTTACCTGAAATGGGAATGACAATGACACAGAAGATCCTGGCGGCGCATGCGCATCTTGCGTCCGTGGAAGCGGGACAGCTCATCGAGGCCGACCTGGATCTGGTGCTCGGGAATGATATTACCAGCCCGGTTGCGATTAAGGAAATGGAAAAGATGAAGGTGGACGGCGTCTTCGATAAGGATAAGATCGCGCTGGTGCCGGATCATTTCGTGCCGAACAAGGATATCAAATCGGCGGAGCACTGCAAATGCGTGCGGGAATTTGCGTACCGGAATCAGATCACCAACTATTTTGAAGTAGGGGAAATGGGGATCGAGCACGCCCTGCTTCCGGAAAAAGGACTGGTGGTGGCAGGCGACGTGGTGATCGGCGCGGATTCCCACACCTGCACCTATGGAGCCCTGGGCGCATTCTCTACAGGCGTTGGAAGCACGGATATGGCGGCCGGCATGGCCACCGGAAAGGCCTGGTTCAAGGTTCCTTCCGCGATCCGCGTGACGCTTTCCGGAAGTCTGCCGGAATGGGTGTCCGGCAAGGACGTGATCCTGCATCTGATCGGCAGGATCGGCGTGGACGGCGCCCTTTACAAGTCCCTGGAATTTGTGGGAGAGGGCGTGGCAAGTCTGGGCATGGACGACCGCTTCACCATCGCGAATATGGCCATTGAGGCTGGCGCGAAGAACGGCATCTTCCCCGTGGACGAACAGGCGCTCGCCTACATAAAGGAGCATTCCTCCAAAACGCCCGTGATCTATGAGGCGGATGCGGACGCGGTGTATGAGGAAGAGATCGCCATCGATCTGTCCGCTCTGAAGCCTACGGTCGCCTTCCCGCATCTGCCGGAGAATACGAAGACCATTGACGAGATCACGGAAACGGTCCGGATCGATCAGGTGGTGATCGGTTCCTGCACCAACGGACGGATCGAGGACATCCGCTGCGCGGCGAAGGTGCTGAAGGGCCGTCATGTGGCGAAGGGCGTCCGCTGCATCATCATCCCCGCCACCCAGGCTGTCTATCTGCAGGCCATGGAGGAAGGGCTTCTGAAGATCTTCATCGAAGCCGGAGCCGTGGTCAGCACCCCTACCTGCGGCCCCTGCCTGGGAGGATATATGGGCGTGCTGGCGGAGGGAGAGCGCTGCGTCTCCACCACCAACCGAAATTTCGTCGGACGGATGGGACACGTCAATTCCGAAGTCTATCTGGCGAGCCCGGCGGTCGCCGCGGCGAGCGCGGTGACGGGAGCCATTTCCTGGCCCGGCGCGCTGGATCAGTGATTTCCCTGAAACATCTCTGATCCAGGAGCGCCGCCGGCGGTCTTTTCAAAAAAAGAAAAGCCGCGGTTTTCCCGCGGCGGAATGGAGAACAGCTATGAAAAACGCAAAAGGACGCGTATTCAAATACGGCGACAATATCGATACGGACGTGATTATTCCCGCCCGTTATCTGAATTCCTCTGATCCGGCGGAGCTTGCCACACATTGTATGGAGGATATCGA